>SOIV01000176.1 GCA_004377005.1 Candidatus Aminicenantota bacterium
TTCGGAGTTCTTCGCGAATCAGGTCAGAGAGAGAGAAATAGGTGTAGCCCTTCTTGGCAAAGTAAGCAGCCACCTCTCCTTTTCCAGCGCAGTTTGTGCCTGTTAAACCTATAAGTCTCGCATTTTTTTTCATTTTCTGAGTATTCTGGGGATACCTTTTATAAAATTAAGAATTGGACTTCCAGCCTTTATCAGCGAAAAATAAGATAAAATGGAAAAGGCGGCCTTAATTTTTTTATAAAGTCGATCATGATAAAAAAGGACAAAAGATTTATCCAACACTTTTGGCCAGTTTGCGCTGTAGGGATACCACCAGAGTTGGGTCTTTTTTTTAGCAAGGTCCAGACTGATATATTTGACACTCACAAGTTCCTGAAGGCCGAATTGTCCATGGGTGTACCCTTTTCCAGTTTGCTTCACTCCTCCCCATATTGCTGCTGGCTCTATGAAGGAAAACATGTGATCGTTCACGGTTATGGTGCCTGCTTCGATTCTCTCGGCCATCCAGGATGCCATTTTCTTGCTTCTTGTCCAGATAGAAGCAGTCAACCCGAAGCGGGAATCGTTAGCCAGGGAAACAGCCTCCTCTGGCTCAGAAAAGCTCATTACAGGAAGGGTTGGACCAAAGGTCTCCTCCTGCATGATTTTCATCGAGTGGTTGACCTTCGAGAGAACGGTCGGTGGGAAAAAGTAACCGGGAAGGTTTTCTATCTTTTCTCCTCCCCACAGCACTTTAGCTCCTTTTCTTACTGCATCCTCTATCTGTTCCTCAACAACTTTTAGTTGGCTGAGAGTGGCCATAGGGCCCAGGTCAACTCCTGGTTCCAGGGGATTACCCACCTTTAACTTCTTGGTGTGATTCAAAACTTTCTCGATAAATTCATCTGCAATTTCTCGAGCAACATAGACTCTCTCAACAGAAGCGCAGCTTTGGCCGGTATTCATGAAAGCGCCCCAGACTGCTCCCCTCGATGCTCTTTCCAGATCCGCATCTTTGAGAACGATCATGGGGTCTTTTCCTCCCAGCTCAAGAATAGTATTGTGCAAATTTTGGCTGGCGAGCTCCATAATTCTTTTTCCCGTGGGAACGCTTCCGGTAAACATGATTGTCTCGACATCCTGGCTCAGTATTAAATCTTCTGCTTGGGCGACTTTGCAGTTGACGATATTCAAAACGCCGGGAGGGAGGCCGGCCCTTAATAAGATATCGCCGATCAGAAGCCCCACTAAAGGCGTTGATGTCGATGGCCTGAAGACCACTGTGTTCCCTGCAGCCAGGGCAGCAATGATATCGTAAAAAGGAATCAGAAAAGGAAAATTCCAGGGGGAGATGACGAGTGTTACTCCTAATGGCTGGAAATGAAAGGAGCTTTTTTTATGGAAAAAAAGAACGACATGATGTTTCGCCTTCTTTGACTTTAGCGATTTCCTCAAATTCCGGCTATAGTAGTCCAGGAGTTCGAGGACTCCCATGATTTCTCCTGATAAAGACTCTGTAAGGGGAGAGCCTTTTTCAAGGGTTAAAAGTCGGGCCGCCTCGCTGCTACTCTGGAGGAGGATCTTTTTTGCCCTCTGGAAAATATCACTTTTTTTCTCGAGGGAAAGTCCTTTCCAGAGAGGATAAGCTTTTTTCGCTGCTTGAATCGCCTCTTGGCATTCTGTGGCAGAAGCGAGGCAAACTTCACCCACAGATTCCAAAGTGGCAGGGTTAAAGGATTTAATTTTCTCCTTAGTTTCAATCCGGCTGTTTTCGATTATGAGTCTTCCGTCCATGGACCTTACAACCTGCCTTTGATCAATCTTTTGCACCAGGAAATAAAAAGGAAAAAATAGGCATCCATGATAAGATCAAACCTGAAAAGGGGATTGAGAATTCCAGCTTTTAAGAAGAACCCGAGGACGAGGTCTTTGTGTTTTGGCGGGCAGCCTCTGATCTTTCTTAGCTTTCGAGCTTTAACTTTTCCCTGGATTCCAGAACAGGTGCCGATAACCATCACTCGGGAAGCTGAGACATCCCCTGAATGCTGACCTATGACAACTGTCCACGGAGGAAGATTTTTCCAGAGTTCAGGCTTTCTGTCTTTAAACATGTATAGCCAGTCCAAAAAAATACCGTGACATCCGCCAGGGCAATAAGGTTCGCCGATAATTGTTTTTATATTGCAATCAACTTTGTCCACTTTAACCAACCCGAGATCCCAATTTTTTGTTTTTTGCCTGATTTCTTCGAGGGATATATCCCCTTCGATTTCGATCTCATCGAGGCTGAGGGAGCCGTAGCCCCTTTCATGGGCAATGCGTAGATGATGAATGTGCTGAGGATCAAGGTGAAGGATATGAGAACAGACAACGTCGTGGGCGACAGGGTCTGTAGCCATCAGGATTATCCCTAAGTGCCTTCCGTGTTGAGTAAGTTGATTTCCTCCCAGGGAAATTTCAATAGCATCCGTGGCGATAAAATCCGGGAAACCAACTTCCAGGAGATCAACTATTTTCTTGTCCAGGTTAAAATTGTGATTCCACAATCTTTTTTTGTCCAGGAGGAGTCCCATGTTGAGCTTAATGGCCGCTGTCAGGCCCTGGCACAACACATTGCTCTTAAGTTTTGGTGCATAGACGAGAAAGTCATTGTCCACAATTTCTCGGGCTGTGGTCACTTCCTGATGGACTTCTCCTCTTTGAAGGCGTACCGTTTTCTTTCTGGATTCCTCTATCGGAAGGAGCTTAATCCTGTATTTTTTTTTTAGATCGTAGTACCCAGCTCGTCTGAACATCCTGGAGGTCGGTAATCCTGCTCCGGCTTTTTCAGCGATAACGATTTTCGAATCATCTTTTTTCCCATCCGTCAGGGCACCTAGGAGACCGTCGATAAATTCCGGGCGGGTGAAGGCTGAAGGAGCGATCTTATGATGAGCCATGACCACATTAGGCTTGATGGTGATTTTTCCCTTTGCTTTCGAACTAAGACCAAATTCGCTCAGGCCTTCCTGAACGATTTTTTTGATAATTTCTGGATTGTAATCGGGAGACCTGCGGATAATGACTTTCTCTTTTTTCCTCATTCTCTCATCTATCAATCATTCATTTACCCGGCTAAATCTTCTTCGGCTTTTTTCCGTTCTTTCTTTCTCCTTTTTTCTGAAAAGAAGGCAATCAGAATACTCAAGCCGTAAAGGGCTAACATGGGGCCAGCGATGATACTTTGAGTGATCATGTCTGGAGTGGGAGTGATGATAGCAGCAATGATAAAAATAGCCAAGACTGCATACTTGAAATTTTTTATCATCCATCTGGAGGTAATAAGCCCCATACGGGAGAGGAAGAAAACGAGAGTGGGTAATTCAAAAACCAGAGCGATCCCCAAGAGCACCCGGAGAGCCAGGCTGAAATATTGTTTGACGGTAATGACGGCCCGAAAGTCAGCTCCCATACCTATGAAAAATCGGCAGGCCCAGGGGAAGACCACAAGGTAGCCGAAGAGGCCTCCCAGGATAAAAAAGAACGATGTTAAAAAAACAAAGGGAATAACATATTTTTTTTCTTTCTGGTAGAGGCCAGGAGCAGTAAACAACCAGAATTGAAGAAAGATAAAGGGTGAAGTGGCAAAAATTGCAGTCAAAAACGAGACCTTGATGTAGAGCATAAAGGGTTCGGTCAGTGCTGTGAAAGCTAACATCTCCCCTTCAGGAAGGAACTGGGTGACCGGGACAGCCAGGATTTCGAAGATATCTTTACTGAAAAACCAGGCTGGGATGACAGCGAGGATGATGACAATGAAGGAGAGGAATATCCTTTTTCTGAGGTCTTCGAGATGCTCGAGGAAGGTCATACGGTCAGGAGTCTTTTTTCCCTTCCTCATTTCCTTCAATATCCTTTTTAAACTCTTCCTTTATGTCTCTAAACTCGTCAACTTGGATCTCTTCTTCAATCTTTTCTTTGATTTCGTCAGTTGTTCTTCTGAATTCTCGGAGGGCCTTGCCTATAGACCTTCCTACCTCAGGGAGTTTTTTGGGCCCAAAGATGAGAAGAGCAACGGCGAGAATGATGAGTAATTCAGGGAATCCTATGTTTCCGAACATTTTTATCTTTTCTTAAGAGACCTGAAAGCTTATGGAAATATAGCCGTTCAACCTGATTAAGTCAAGTTAGCATCTCCAAATCCGTGATTGGAGAAGGTTTTGGGAAATAACCTAGAATAAATGGTGCCAGTAAATGGTGCCAGGCCCCATTTTCTGCTGTTATGTCCTCA
>SOIV01000236.1 GCA_004377005.1 Candidatus Aminicenantota bacterium
CATTGCGAGGAACGAAGTGACGAAGCAATCTCATGAAAGGAGAATTATTATGATAATTAACCGCAATTTTAAGAGAGGTTTTGTTCTTTTATTTATGATGGGCTTGGTTTTACAGATGGCAGTGGCCCGAACTCAGCGCGAAAGTACTTCAGCGAAGAAAGGGAGTATTAATCCGGCTCTTTTTGGGCATCTTGAATGGCGAAATATCGGTCCAGCCAACATGATGGGTAGGATAACTGATATCGAAGGTGTGCCCGGAAATCCAAATATTGTCTATGTGGGGACTGCATCAGGTGGAATCTGGAAAACAACGAACGGCGGTATAACCTGGAAGCCAATTTTTGACGAGCAGCCGGTGGCCTCCATAGGAAACCTGGCCCTCGAGCCAGGCAATCCAGACGTGATTTATGCCGGAACTGGGGAGGCAAACGTTCGCAACAGTATCTCCTTTGGAAACGGAGTCTACAAGTCCCCAGATGGCGGAAAAACCTGGTGGCATATGGGACTCCAGGATACAGAACGCATCTCGCGTATCGTCATTAATCCCAAAAACCCAAACATCGTCTATGTTGGTGCTTTGGGTCATGCTTTTGGTCCTAACAAGATGCGAGGAGTGTTTATGTCCACAGACGGCGGAAAGACATGGGAAAAAGTCCTTTACACAGATGAGCGCCACGGTGTTGCAGACATGGATATCAATCCCCAAAATCCCAACATTGTTTACGCTGCTTTATGGCTTTTTGAGCGAAAACCCTGGACTTTTACCAGCGGGGACGAAAAAGGTGGAGTTTACAGGTCTATAGATGGAGGTCGGAGCTGGAAGAAAATAACCGTGGGGCTGCCAAAACTTGTGGGCCGGATCGGGATTAAAGTCTCTAGAAGTAATCCTGAGGTGGTCTATGTAATGACTGCATCTAAAGAAGGAACACTTTATCGTTCTGATGATCGAGGAGAGACCTTCCGACTGGTCTCCAAAGACACTCAGATTGTTTCCCGAGGCTTCTACTATACTGACCTGAGAGTAGATCCTGCTGATGAAAACCGGGTTTATGCAGTATCCTCGAGGCTTCTCCTTTCCATAGACGGAGGCAAAAATTTTAAACGCATATCTGCCTCCACCCACGTCGATTTTCACTCTCTGTGGATTGATCCCGAGAATCCGAACCGAATCTGGCAGGGGCAGGATGGAGGCATAGGTGTTTCCTATGATAGAGGAAAAAGCTGGGAATACGTCAATAATTTTCCTTTAGGCCAGTTCTATCAGATATATGCCGATAACCGCCAGCCCTTCTATTATGTTGGTGGAGGACTTCAGGATAACGGCACGTGGTATGGACCGAGCCGCAACAAAGAGCCCTTTGGAATTTTGAATGACGATTGGAGGATGATCAGCTTTGGCGATGGTTTTCATATCGTCGCCCATCCTAAAAATCCTGAGATTTTCCTGACCGAGTCCCAGGGAGGCAATGTGATGAGAACAGACATGAGAACCCGTGAGCAGCAAAATGTCAGTCCTCAGGCGCGTCGGGCAGATGGAGGACCAGCCTCCACTCTTAAATTCAGGTTCCACTGGAACGCACCTATAATTCCCTCTCCTCATGATTTGAAAACAATATATGTTGGAGGAAACGTGGTGTTCAAATCCACTGATTTCGGCTCTAACTGGGAGATTATAAGTCCCGACTTGACGACGAACGATCCGGAAAAACAGAAATCTGCTGGTGGTCCAGTCTGGCCAGAAAACACCACGGCAGAATTCCATTGCACCATAATCAGCTTATCGGAATCGCCGATTCAGCCCGGAGTCCTCTGGGCAGGAACCGATGATGGCAACCTCCATGTATCTGTGAATGGTGGCGAAACATGGAAAAATGTCGTCGATAAGGTCCCTAAATTGCCGCCTTTTTCGCCAGCGTCTCACGTTGAGCCTTCATACATATCAGCAGGGATGGCCTATTGTACGTTTGACCGACACATGCTGGATGATTTCGGTCCCTATGTGTTTAAAACGACAAATTTTGGGCGAACCTGGAAGAATATCACCGGAGATCTTCCTGAGAATGCCTATGTCTGGGTGTTAAGGGAAGATCCAAAGAATCCGAAAGTTATTTACGCTGGAACAGAGTTAGGGCTTTATGTCTCATTTACCGGCGGAAACGAATGGATGAAGCTCCATATGAAAAACCTGCCCACGGTTGCAGTGCACGATATCCTGATTCACTCAAAAGAGAACGATCTCATCCTCGGAACTCATGGGAGAAGCATCTGGATTTTTGATGATGTGTCGTTCCTTCAGGAGATATCTTCGGATGTGCTTAGAAAGCCAGCACATCTCTTCGCTGTTCGCCCAGCAATCCGCTATGTGTCTAAACCCACCCGCTATGGAATAGGGGATAAGGTTTTCAGAGGGCCCAATCCTTCCTACGGCGCGCTGATTACCTATTACCTCCAAGAAAAGCTGGATAAAAAAGCGGAAATAAAGATTGAGATCCTGGATAAATCAGGAAAGGTCATCCGGGAACTGAAAAATTTTCCAAGAGAAGCTGGTCTGAACCGGATTGCCTGGGATCTCCGCTTCGAAGCTCCCCGCCCTCGTCGAGAGCGTAAAGTAGAAGAGGATTTTTTTGGTAGAGGGCCCCGAGGACCACAGGTTTTACCTGATATTTATTCGGTCCGGCTTACTTTAAAAAATCAGATCTATGAAAAGCCTGTTAAAGTCCAGCTTGACCCCACGGTTAATGTTTCTTCGGGTGACCTTGCTCTCCAGCTAGAGTACACTAGTAGAATCAGGGACATGCAGTCTTTTGTAAACGATGGACTTAGCGCTCTGGATATGCTGAAAGAGCAGCTTGAAGCGAGGAAAAAAACCATTAAAAAACAAGAAGAAAGATTTCCGAAAGAAGTTATGGAGGCTGTAGATAATCACCTGAAGAAAATTAAATCCATCCAAAACATTCTAGCCCGTCCTGAAGGAGGGTCTCGTTTGAGTGCGGAGGCGCGTCTCGGGGAAAGACTGAGGAGTCTTTTCGGGTCTATAGACGGAGTGAATGCCTCGCCCACAAAGGCACAGGTGCAGTATTTTGACGAGCTGGAGAAAGAATATAAATCTGGCATGGCTGAAGCGAATCAATATTTGGGCCAAACAGTAAAAGAGATAAATAATGAATTGATAAAGAATCAGGTGCCCTCACTCTTTATTCCCGATCCGATAAAATTCGAAATAAAATAGCGGAGGAGAGAATGGCAGATTTAGCCACAACTTATATGGGATTAAAACTCCGAAATCCGATAATCGTTTCCAGCAGCGATTTGACAAAAACCACTGAAGGAATCATTCGGTGTTATGACGCCGGTGCAGGAGCTGTGGTTCTGAAGTCCCTGTTTGAGGAGCAATTTCTTATAAGAGAAAATGTTGAAGGAGAAGATGGTATTATCTATCCTGAAGCCCTTGATTATTTGAGAAGAGGGGGATTGTTGGAATATGCTCCAGAGAAAATATGTCAGATGATCGAGGAGGCAAAAAAAGAGATAAATATCCCGATTATAGCCAGCATTAATTGTCAATCACCCAGGCTGTGGCCAAGCTATGCCCGGCAGTTCGAGGAAGCCGGGGCTGATGGACTGGAGCTAAATATATATTTTCTTCCTATTAGCCTTGACTCTCCTGGAGCAGAATACGAGGAATATCATCTGAAGATCCTGGAAGAAGTCAAAAAGGCTGTTACTATCCCGGTAGCCGTAAAATTGATGTCACAGCTGACTTCTATTCCTTACTTAGGATATAAGCTGGCAAGAGCTGGCTGCGATGCGCTTGTCCTTTTCAACTGGTTTGTTGAACCTGATATTGATGTAAAAAACCTCAAGACAAGAAATATAATCGGCAAAGGAAATTTCTATCAATCCCTTAGATGGGTGGCTCTTTTAGCTGGAAGAGTTGATTGCGATGTAGCTTCTTCTGGGGGAGTGCGCAAAGCTGAAGATGTGATTAAGCAAATTCTGGCAGGAGCTTCAGCCGTTCAAGTTTGCACTATCCTGTATGAGCAAAAATTCGAGGTTATAAAAAGTATTCTTAGCGAAGTTGAGGCATGGATGGAGAAGCATAAAAATGCAACGATCGATGATTTCAAAGGAGAGCTTTCTTTTAAAATGCAAGAGCTAACTTTTAAAGGCGTTGGCGAGGCTGATGCTTATTTTCGGGCTCAGTATTTGAAAGCCTATTCAAGAGCAAAATGATTGGGG
>SOIV01000171.1 GCA_004377005.1 Candidatus Aminicenantota bacterium
AGGTCTGACTCCCAATTGGCCTTATCACAAGCTATTATGTCTCGCACTTCGTATCAAATTATTGTAGAGTTAAATTTTATTTTGTATCATGTAGTTATCAAAGATAAACGAGGAAACGATTGTGTACAAAGCAGGGATAAAGATACTAGAGGTAAAAATCGGAATCGAATCTAATAGAGAAGAGCTCCTTTTTCACTTTCCACTCAAAACAGAAGTCAAGTCGCTTCTTACAGATTTTAAAGATGTTGAGAGCATACCATATTCAGCAGATCTTGATGGATATATCTCGGTTGAAGAATCTATGGAGGATCCCTCTTTTGAATTTTCGGGGGAAAAAGCCAGATTTAGAGGGCCATTTCTCAAGCTCACTCGAGAAGCTTCGGACTTAAGGTTTAGTCTGTGGGGAAACCAGGGGTTCCTTTATAGATATGCTCTCTATTTACTGGAAAGAAAGCACAGGATTTATAACTTCCACGCCTGCGCTCTCTACCAAGAAAAGAAAGATCAAATGTTTGTTGTTATAGGAGGAGCTGGAAGCGGAAAGACCGTCTATCTTCTAAATGGCCTGGCTAAAGGGCTCAAACTCTTTTCAACAGAAACCGTCCACTTCCGGATTGAAAAGGATGCCGTATCATGGTTTATGGGCTCACTTGTTGATAACGTGAGACTGGGTACCTTGATGTATAATTTTCCTCAGTTCTTGCCAAAAATTGAAACTCAAGAAGCTGGTGAGGAGTGGCAGAAAAAGATTGCCCTTGATCTCTCACCTTACAAAACTGACTTTGAAGAGCTCAAAACTCCCAGGTCTATCGTGATATTGTTTCCTCGGATTGAAGAAGGGCGAAAAGGTTTTCATCTGAGTCTCATAGAGGATAGAAGAAAAGCCGCAAAAGCCCTGTTTGACAACATCTCCCAGAAAATAGCCGAGAACGTGATTCTATACGATAAAATACCAGTTTTGGGATTTGATGAGAAACAGATGGCTCTGGCGAGGCTAAAATATGCAAACCAGCTCGTCCATCACAAGACAATCACTAAGATTGCTTCTGTTCTCTCAAACCCAGATGATTGCTGGGGAGATCTTTTGAGCTGCTGACAAAGTCTAACTCTAATAAGAAAGGAGAAAAATATGAGCAAAGCTTGGGAAGATATTATTAGGATGCCCGTTGAAGGGAGAACAACCAAGCCCAGAGAGGCGGGCGTAACCATGGTTATTGATAAAGGAATGGGCCTTCATCGCCTCGAAGATTTGATCCAGGTTGAGGGCGACTACATTGATATAATCAAGCTGACATTTGGAACTTCTGCCTTCTATGATAAAGATCTTTTGAGGAAAAAGAACGAGATGATCACCTCATCCAATATAGATGTCATGCCCGGAGGCACTTTTCTTGAGATAGCTATCTGGCAAGAGGTCTTTGACAAATATTTGGAACTAGCCAAAGAGCTTGGATTTTCTGCAATTGAAGTTTCTGATGGAACCATCGAGATAAGTAGAAAAACCAGACAGGATGCCGTAAAAAAATCTTTGGATAAAGGTTTCAAAGTCATGACTGAAGTGGGAAAAAAAGACCCAAAAGAAGTTCTGCCTATTTCCCTCGTTCACCAGTTGATAGGAGAAGATATGGAAAACGGAGCTTTTAAAGTTATTATCGAAGCCCGGGAAGCTGGGAAAGCCGTAGGAATATTTGATAAGGAAGGAGAGATAAAACACGATGAAGTTGATAACATCATTGCTGGAGTCAAAGACACGAACTGTTTAATGTGGGAAGCTCCTCTGAAAAATCAGCAGCAGGCTTTAATCTTTCGTCTGGGGATTAACGTTAACCTTGGCAACATCCCTCCGGACGAGGTTTTAGCACTAGAGGCTCTAAGACAGGGAGTCAGGGGTGATACTCTGAAAAAAGCCTATTTAGAAGGGAAGAAATAGAAAGGATAAGGGGCGATTTATATTAATCCTGTTTTTCTAAAAGAAGAATCAAAACAGAATGCTCACCTGCAGGAACTTTAAACTTCACTGATTTCCCTTTAAACACCTTTTTTGTCTCGTCATCCACTAAAAGTTCATATTTTCCCTTGGTCAGAAATTGTACCTTTATCTCTCTTCTCTCTAACGTTATCACTTCAAACGAGATTTCATTTTCAGAATAAAGAAAGTGGCGAAAAACAGCGCTTCCCTTTGCCCTCAAAATCTCTTTGCCTTCTTCTTTGAGCCTGACTGCAGAGGATGAAACCTCCACATCATAGTGGCGATCCTGGATGGAAATTCTGGAAAGCTTTCCTTTCTTATCAGGATCAATCATTCCAAACCTGAATCCCTCCCAGGGAGTAAAATCTAAGTACTCTTCCAGGGCAATTAAAGCAAAAAGAGAACCCCAACTCTGATACCTTTGTCCTCCCGCTTCTCCTGTTCTTGAATCAAAATATTCTGGACAAAGCTGAAAATTATCCCAGGTCCGGAGGAACAAGTCAGCGCTTTTTTTGGCCAGTTCAGAAGCTATAGCATCAAAATGATAGGCCTTTAAACCTTGATAAATTAAATAATTGGTCGGTGGCCAGATTGTGCCTCTCCAGCGCTGCTGGTCTTTATAAGCGGGATCATCCCGGGAGATCGTAGGTATTACGAATTCTCCCCAGAACTCTTCAGGATTGAGGAGGTGCCTGATCATTCGTAAGGCCCTTGTTTTATCCGGAATACCGGCAAGCAAAGGATAAAAATTCGAGGCTGCTTTTCTTGTCGAGAATCTGCCATCCCAGTAGCGATCAAAATAGAACCCTTCTCTCTCATCCCAAAGATGCTCGTTTATAAGCTCTTTTATTGTCTCATATTCAGAAAAGTAGTTGTTATAATCATCCCTTTTATTAAGGATATTGGCAATTTCAGCCAGGCACCAAGCATCGAGAGCAAAGAGGCTGTTTAAGTCGATGCAGTTCATAATTAACGTTCCAGTGTCTTGACTAAAGGGAGCATCGTCCCAATTAGGTAAATCATCCTGTCCTGACTCGCGCAAAGTTCGTTTTTTCCCTTCTATATTTTCTTCCCAAGGGGGGACACTTTTAGGCAAAAATTCCGTATCTGTTCCCCATTCAAGGAGACCATCTCTGTTTCCGTCCCGGCGCAGTTGTCCGTTATCTTTCTCCTCTTTCCAGAAAGAATGCCACTTTACAAGATAAGGATAGGCATATCTCAGTAAGTCTAAATCTCCCAGCCTCTGGAATAATTTCAAAACAACATAAGAACCTATTGGCGGCTGGGACCTGTCAGGTGTCCCGCCAAATCGGCTTCTCCAGTTGGGGATATTGCCGTTAGGGTACTGGGTTTCCAGCACAGCCTTTAAAATGTCTTTCGCATGCTTAGAACTTTCCACAGCGGCCCCTAAGGCGTTGAAGAATGAATCCCATTCGAATATCGTCCAATGACCAGGATTTCCGTCAGGAGTGGAGAAGATCCATTCTCGTCCTCCAGGTGTGTAAAGTCTGTGGTTGCCAGGTTGATAGAGCATCGTCCAGAATAGATTATTTGTGATGGCCCTTGCTGTGCCTTCGTAGAGTCCCTCTACTCTTACTCTTTTACTTCTGTATCTGTTTTTTTCCTCCTCCAGCATAGAATCGATTGCCCCTTTGTTTTTGTAGCGATATATGCGGTCGCTCAAAATCTTTTCTTCCTCCCCTACTCCCGCCACAAAATAGAGGGCTCTATTGTCTTCCATAGAGAAAGAAAAAACTAACTCATCACCTGGAGAATCTGTGATTAGTTCTCCTTTGGTGTCTGTCCAGAGCAAATAATGATATTTACTTAAACCTGAACTCTCTCCTTTTATCTGCCCGTCTGGAAGAATGAGATATGTCCCTTCAAAATTCCAGGGGAAATAATGGACAAGATTAATCTTTATGTTTGAGGGAGCTGTTATCCGTCCTACGACTGTTTTTTCATCCTGACGCGACCACTCCAATATTAATGTATCTTTTTTTGAAGGAGGCTTTATAAGAATGGGAGTTTCACTTCCTCTTTTAAAAGGAAGGCTCAAATCCAGTTTTATCCTTGCATACGTACAATCGGGAGAGTGCGGACCAACTTCGGAGATGATATAAAAAATATCATTTCCATCGGCAACTTCGTTCTCTTTTTCAATCTGGATTCGAAAAGCAAATACACTCTCTTGATTTGGAGCAAGGACAAGGCCACCCCAGGCCTTAGCCTCCAAAGCGCCTATGTAGACATCTTTCCATCTATA
>SOIV01000135.1 GCA_004377005.1 Candidatus Aminicenantota bacterium
TCTTTAAGAATATCAACAAGAGTAACATCTATCCCTTCTTTTAAAAGATGGGCACTTAGAATACTTCCAATAGGTCCTATCCCAATAACCGTATAGTGTTTCATCAAGTAGCCTTCTCAGACATTTCAGAAGAAAATAATTATTGTACCTTCTTTTTTGTATTTATTTACAAAAAGAGGAGAATTGTCAAGCATCTCATTGGAGCTCACCTGGGTTCAGGACTTTTCTTTAGGAATGATATATGAGCAAGAATCCATAAAGACAGGAACGCCGATTTATTTCAGCCTTATTTTTTAATATTTGACATCATATTTTTTCCTATGCTATAAGTTCTTCCTAGGAGAGAATTGAAGAAAGATGCCTGTGTTTCTGCCCAGGCAGGAATGACGGGAAATGGGGGGAGGATTGCTAACGAGCGAAAATACGAACTGTTATTGCTCAAATTCTTATAACGAATTCTCGCCGTGACTTTCAAGAAATTCTCTGCAGACATACTTTAAAACAAGGAGGTAAATATGAAGAAAGGACCGGTTCGAGCCTTGATTAGCTGTGCTTTTCTGTTGGTGTGTTGTTGCCTCTGGATGCAAGGTAGTTTGTCTCAGCAACCAAAGAATAATCTGCTGCTTAAGGCAATGGAAGAGGAATTGAGTCGATCGATGAAAGGGTTGGGCGAGAAGGGGAATCCGCCTCCCTATTTTATCAGCTACAATATCACTGAGACAAAAAACATTATGATCATAGCCTCCTACGGTGCCCTGCGCCGCAGCTCAACTGAACACTCACGCCTGTTAGATGTGGAGGTTCGGGTAGGTGATTACAAACTCGATAATACGCATCGCCTTCGCGGCATGTATGATTTCAGGTTCCCTATCCCTGTATCTATTTCATTGGAGGACGACCTGGATGCATTAAAGAGCGCTCTCTGGTTAGAGACAGACAAGAAATACAAAGCAGCCATGGGAAGATTGATTCAGGTGAAGGCGCAGAAAACCGTCAAGGTAAAAGAGGAGGACGAATCAGCTGACTTTTCCCGTGAGTCTCCTGAGAAGTTCATCAGCCCCATATCCCAAATCATGGTGGATAAGGCTAAATGGGAAAAGAAGCTCAAGAAATACTCAACGCTGTTCAATGATTTTCCGGAAATCTATGAATCCAGTGTAAGTTTATCGGCAAACGCTACAAACAAGTATCTTGTCAACAGTGAGGGGACAGTGATCCAGCACGGGTTGACTCATTGGCGTCTTAGTGTCTATGCCAGGACAAAAGCAGAAGATGGGATGGATCTTTACAAGTATGAATCATTCGAAGCACACTCGATGGAAAAAATGCCTGATGAGGAGGAAGTGCATCAGAAAATTAAACTTCTCACAAAAGAACTATTAGCTCTGCGTGCATCTCCGGTTGCAGAGCCGTCTACAGGTCCGGCCATTTTGTCCGGGCGCGCTGCCGGTGTCTTTTTCCACGAGATTTTCGGCCACCGCATCGAGGGCCATCGCCAGAAGGATGAAGAAGAAGGTCAAACCTTTACAAAAAAGATTAACCAACCGGTGTTGCCTGATTTCATATCCGTCTATGATGATCCCCTGCAGAAAAGCTTCGGCGATAAAGATCTCAACGGCCACTATCTATATGATGATGAAGGTGTGAAGGCCCAACGCGTAACAGTGGTAGAAAATGGTATTTTGAAGAATTTTCTCATGTCGCGTTCGCCTATTGCCGGGTTTGATAAGTCGAGCGGGCACGGACGAAAGCAAGCGGGCTACAGAGCGGTTGGCCGTCAAGGTAATTTGATCGTGGAAGCATCCAAGACCGTCTCGGAAAAAAAGCTTCGGGAGTTGCTGATTGAAGAGTGCAAAAAACAAGATAAGGAGTTTGGTCTAATCTTCGAAGATATTTCTGGCGGTTTCACCTTTACCGGCCGGGGGATTCCCCAGGCGTACGCGGTGATTCCGATCATAGTCTACCGTGTGTTCACCGACGGACGCCCTGACGAGATGGTGCGCGGTGTGGATTTGATCGGCACGCCACTTGTCTCTTTTAGCAAGATCCTGGCGTGCGGAGATAAGCCAGAAGTTTTCAACGGAATCTGCGGAGCTGAATCCGGAAGAGTACCTGTTTCAGCCGTAGCTCCAAGTATTCTCACCGGGGAGATTGAGATTCAAAAGAGAAGGAAATCACCGGATCGACCACCTCTTCTCCCTCCGCCTAAAAGGAGGAAACAATGATGAGACCTAAGCAATCACGATTTATCTTTCTCTGGATCTTTTTCTTAAGTTGTATGCTCTCGATTGTTATTCCAGCGTCTAAGCTCAGTGCCCAGCAGAAAGAAGATGTATTACTGAAGGCTCTCAAAGATGAAATGAACCGATCAATGGAGAAACTTCAACTCAAGGATATGGAGAAGCCGTATTACATCGAATATGCCGTGGAGGATGCTGAGACATTTGTAATCAAAGCTGTGTTTGGGGCAATCGTTGAATCCGACCAGGATAGAAGCCGTTTGTTGAGAGTAGGTTTACGGGTGGGTAGCTACGATCTGGATAACAGCGAATTCGCGGGCGGGCGTTCACCTTATTCCATGATAGGAGGCCGTCCAACCCAGCTTGTGCTGGAAGATGATTACGCAGCGTTGCGCCACGACATGTGGCTGGCGACTGATAGAGCTTACAAACAGGCGCTGGAGCAGTTGGCAGCGAAAAGATCTTTTATCAAAACCAAAGTCCAGCCTGAAGAAATCCCCGACTTTTCGCGTGAGGAAGTTACAAAGACCATTGCTCCCAAAAAATTATTAACATTTGACCAGAAAAAATGGGAAGGGGTCTTGCGCCGCTTGTCCGCTATTTTCCGCGAATTTCCCGTTATTTATGATTCAAGTATCAGCCTTAACGTTAGATTTTCGCACAAATATTTCATCAACAGCGAAGGCACTGTAAGTCATCAGCCGGCCAATCTTGTTTCCCTCTATGTAAGAGCTGGAACTCAGGCATCCGACGGGATGGGACTGAAACATTTTGTTTCCTCCTACGGGACCAGTCTTGAGCAGTTACCTCCTGAGAAGGAAATGGCTGCCTCTATACGAAAGATGGCCGAGGAGCTTACTGCATTGACTTCAGCGCCAGTGCTGGAGAAGTATCTTGGACCAGTGCTTGTTACTGGTCAGGCTGCCGGCGAACTCTTTGCCCAGGTGCTTGCTCCCCAGCTTTCTGGTCAGCGCCCGCCTCTTATGGAACAACAGCAAATGGCAGCGATGATGACCGAAAGCAAGCTTGCCTCCCGGTTGAATCGTCGAGTGCTCCCTTCCTTTTTTACTGTCGTGGATGATCCCACTCAGAAAACCTATGAAAAGCAGCAGCTTATAGGGTCCTATAAGGTTGATGACCAAGGCGTTCCGGCCCGGCCAGTGACTATCATTGAGCGTGGAGTTTTGAAAACTCTTCTGATGTCACGCCGCCCCAGCAAAGAAATATCCCAATCAAACGGCCACGGCCGCGCCATGCAGATAGGTTCTCCCAGCGTTCAGATCGGAAACCTCTTCGTGCAGACGACTGAGGGAAAAAGCTTTGCTGAATTGAAACAGGAGTTGATCGATCTGTGCCAGGATCAAGGGCTCTCCTACGGCTTGTTGATAAAGAAGTTCGATAATCCCAGCATTACGGGAAGAGAGTTTTCATTATCATCCTTCTCTATGCGCAGGGGACTGCAGCAAGAACTGGTAACTCCTCCGATTCTCGTCTACAAGGTATTTGTCGAGGACGGAAGGGAGGAACTAGTGCGCGGAGTTATCGTGGCAGAGATGTCCGTCAGAATGTTGAAAGACATCGTAGCGGTGGGCAAAGACTATTATGTGAACAATAAGCTCACGGCTGGCGGTGGAATGATGGGACTCTTTTTCTCCTATGCCTTTAGGTTAGGTATTCCCACCACTGTGATTGCTCCATCAGTACTCTTTGAAGAGGTCGAGTTGAAAAAACCTGGTGGCGCACAGCAGAAACCCGTGTTCCTTAAGCATCCGTTTTTTAAAAAATAGGAGAGCAGGGCATTTTCCAAAACCTTTTCTACTAACGGAGCTGGGAATGGCTGCACACTGTAAATATTTCTTGTATTATTCGGGAAATCCTGTATAATTGGTTCTTCTATACAGATATAAGAATACAGATGAGAATTGGAAGAAACATAAAAGGCATTAAATACATCTAGGATTTAGAGAGAAGGGGGAAAATTCCAAATAAAT
>SOIV01000128.1 GCA_004377005.1 Candidatus Aminicenantota bacterium
CAGAATGAATTAAGGAGGAAGAGATATTTAAGAAGAAGAGGAAGCCCGACTAGAGGGATAAGGAAAGAAGAGGCGACAAGTGCTCCAAAGAAAGAACCCAGCAAGTCTAAGCCATAGCCCAGGCCGTAGTTCTTTTTCTCTCTTAAAAAGAGATTGTTGGAAACGACAAACATATCTCCTCCCAAAAAGCCAAGGAGAAGAAGATAAATAAAGAAAAAAAGCTCGGGGGGATGTATCTTCAAAGAAAGATGGAGAAGAAGGACAAGGAGAAGAATGCCAAATTGGATGAAAAGTAACTGAGCGAAATAAATTCTTTTTCTTTTCTTCCCCCTGAAAGAGCCTAAAAAAAGGCCCATCATAAAGCAGGTGAGAAGCAGCGCAATCCGGCGATAAACGTATCCATACATAGTTTGGAAGGAGATGATAACGATGAGCTCAACGACTATGGTGGTGAAGCCCATAACAGCCAGAGGAACGAGGGGAAAAGTTGATTTTTTCCGTCTCAACCAGAGGATAATGAGCAGAGAGATAAAAAGAATTAGAGGAAGATCCAAGAGCCAGAAGAAATGAACCTCGGAGAAGAAAGAAAATATTTTCCTCTCCAATCCTTTAAATTGAGTACTCCAGAGCACAGAGTTGTAGAAATAGCTTATTGGGGAGAAGTCCTGGTTTATTGTTCGCTTACCCGAAGATACTTTCTCTTTTATAAATTCTATCCTGAGTGGGCTGAGACGAGAAAACAGGAGCTCGGGGCTTACATAGGAATTCTGGAGGTTTAGGTCCTCTATTTTCTGGCTGAGTTCCTCGAATCCTATGGATAGAGGCTGAGACGAAGCCAGAAATATGTTTGTATCTCCAGGTACAACTTCTACGAAAGAGAACGCTTCCTTGAGGGTGAAATACAGGGAGGAAAGGAAGTTTTGAAGCTCAAGGCTTATATAATTTTCTGCCGAGGGGACTCGAAAAGAAAACACACCTTTCTCAGTCAACTTTTCTCTCGCTTCATGGAAGAATTCTTTGGTATAAAAACGATTGATTTGGGCTGTGGCCGGTTCAGGCAGGTTGAGGATTATCATATCGTATTTTTTCTGAGTTTCGGTGAGGAAGGCTCTTCCATCCTGATAGAATATATGGATCCTTTTATGCCTCAAGGCACTCTTCTCTTTTTCGGGTAGAAATTGGAGGGAGAGTCGAATGATTTCAGGGTCGAGCTCGACATAGTCCACCTCGACCTGAGGATATTTAAGGATCTGGCTCAATCCTCCACCAGCTCCTCCGCCCACCATCAGAACATTTTTCGCCCTGGGATTCTGGAGAAGAGCAAAATGGACAGATTCCTCAGAAGCAGCCAGATTAGGGTAAGAATAATCATGAAGGCTGTTGTTATACAGGGAAATCTGCTCCTCGGTTTTCAGAATCTGAATTTTACCGTAGGGTGTATCTTTGCTTTTTATAAGAGAAAAGGGCTTCCAGTAAATTTTCTGGCTGGGGATGTCAAAGATGATGAAGGCCGCCAGGAAAATGAGAATGGAAAGAGGGAAAAAAATTTGCTTTTTTTTGCCGAAGGAAAAGAAAATCAAGAGGGAAGCAGATGCTCCGACAATCGCAGCTCCCTGCCAGTTGGAGAAAACTGGAATGAGAAAAAGATAGACTATCAACCCTGCTACGGAAGAACCCAGAGACTCCAAAAAGTAAACGCGATAAAGATTCCCCTTCTGGAAATGAGCATTGAAGACAAAAAGAATTCCCAGAGGGAAGCTTATAAAAAAAGCAAGCACAAGAGAATAGAACAACATCGGGATTATTCCCGTGATTTCCCCAGGGAGCATTCTCAGGAAGAAGCGGGAAAACCTGAGGACTATGAGACTGAGAGGGAGAAAAAGTATAACAGCATAATATGTTTGGGGAAATCTTAGGGGATGAAATTTCAGTTTCGAGGCAGAAATACTTCCCAGCCCACCCCATAAGAGCCAGGCAGCAAGGATGAAACCAAAAGTGATTTCGTTTCCGTAGAAATGAACAGAGAATTCTCTCAGTAAAAAAATTTGGAAGGAGAGGGCAAGGAAACCCAGAAGAAAAGGCGGGAGAAAGGTTATCAAATCCAGATCCCTGGAATGGGATTATTACAATATTTGCACCTTCCTCCTTTGAGCGCAATTTTTCCTATGCTATAGCCTTTCCGCTCAATAACAATTTCTTTACATTTGGGGCAATACGTATTTTCTGCTGAATGACCGGGGACATTTCCGATATAAACGTAATGAATCCCCTCATCGAGAGCGATTTTATGGACTTTTTCTAAGGTAGATACAGGAGTTGGAGGAAGGTTTTTCACAAGATACATGGGAACAAAGCGGGAAAAATGGAGAGGCACATCAGGGCCGATTTCTTTCATAATCCATTGGCACATCTTTCGGATTTCATCCGAGCTATCGTTTAGGGTAGGGATGACAAGATAGACGAGTTCCAACCAGGCAGAGCTCTTATGCACGATTTTTATGGCTTCAAGTACCGGTTGCAGCTCTCCTTTCACATATTTTGTGTAAAAGTCCTGGGAGAAAGCTTTGAGATCAACCTTTACTGCATCCACAACTTTTGTCAGGTCTTCCATAGGTTCAGGGTTGATATGCCCTCCGGTGATGACAACGTTCCTGATTCCTTTTTTGCGGGCTTCTAAGGATGTATCGTACATATATTCAAAGAAGATAACAGGCTCTGTGTAGGTATAGGCGATTACAGGGCAGCGGTATTTCTGGGCAGTTTCCACGACTGCCCGGGGAGGGAAGTCATAGTTTTGGACCTGTTCCGGTCTAGCCTGGGATATCTCCCAATTCTGGCAGAATTTGCAGTTTACATTGCAGCCCGCAGTAGCGATGGACAGGGCACTGCTTTTGGGTAGATAGTGAAAGAGAGGCTTTTTTTCGATAGGGTCAGCTGCGATAGAGCAGGCCTTGCCGTAAACTAAGGTGTAGTAAGTGCCTCCTATATTTTCTCTAACCCCACAGTAGCCTCTTTCCTTATCCCCCAATTTACAGAGGCGAGGGCAAAGAGTGCATTCTATTTCCCTGTCAGGGTGTTTTTTGTAGTAGAGTGCTTCAACTTTTGAAAGGTTTGCTTCCCCACCAAGAGCATAGAAATCCATGAGGAGTGCCGGAAATGTAGAGGTTCTATTCATCAAACCCGTACTTGCTAGAAGAGTGGTTCCCCCAGCTGTTTTGAAGAATTGTCTTCTTTTCATACTTCCTCTTCTATAATCTGTATCTCTTCTGGATTTGCTTTTCCCAATCCCATTTTTTCAGCAGTTTTAAGATAAACAGGGGCTCTTTTTTCTTCCTTTAAAGAGGCAAGTCCCTTCTTGGCTCTGAGTTTTTCAATGACCTGCCAGCCGACATAATCAGCTGCCACAGGATCCAGGCTGAAAATAAGAGCTTCGTATTTTTCAGCCCATCGGGCATGGTAGGAAGGTCCACGATGATATTGAACAATCAGGCTATCCAGGATGGTGAGTTTGTGCTTTCTTTTTATAAGTTTTGTTTCAAAAAGCTCAGCTACAAAGGGATTGCAGTTAAAATCATGGTATTTATTGGGATTGTGGATGGCTCCGAAGTAATTTTTCATCCCTGCCGTGACTCCTGCCATGCCGTGGTCTTTTAAAATGGCAAGGCTTATGGAGGCTGTGATCTTACTCGATTGAATCGAAGAGAAAAGACTTCCGATATTGAGATGAGAGGTGAGTTGAGAATCATAGCCGACTCCTTTTGTATCTGTTCCATAGACTTTGATGCCGCTGCGGTTGAGGTTTAGACGGTATCCTGCTTCCCTCAATTCCCTGTTGGTTCGGTCCCAGATGATTATATTTTTCTGCTGGATTCCGCTTTCTTGAAGCAATCCGGCTAAGGAGAAGGAAACCTCGGGGCGGGAAGAAAGCTTTCTTCCGCCGATGGTGTTGATTTTTATCCCCACTTTGTCGGAGCTTTGGAAGATTAGACGAAGGCCATCTTTTGGATTTTGCTTATCCATCAAGATTTGAATTCCCCGATTATACATGCTTAGGAGCTTCTTTTGATCTATGCTTCCCCCTCCATTCAGGACTCCCTTTCCTCTGATGAGAACGACTTTTGATGCCATCACAATTAAAAAGTACTCCTCTTTCAATTTGATGTCAATGGAGTTAATTTAGACTTGTCAAAAAAGGAATTTGAGCTTATAGTGAAAAAAG
>SOIV01000261.1 GCA_004377005.1 Candidatus Aminicenantota bacterium
TGGGCAACGATGGATTCCATTTATCTTCTCGTTAACTTAATTCCAAAGACAACAATTCCAACCAGCAGTCCGACGAGAAAGATTACAAGCAGAGTAATACCCAGGACATTCGTTCTTGCGCTGATATGAATGCGGACAATTTTATCTTCTGATTCCACTCGTCGGTTATCGGCAATGCACTCTGTTCTTATTTTTGGCTCAAAGTCACCTACAGAGATGTCTTCGGATGGGATAAAGTCAATGGCGACAATTTCTTCTTTGCCTTGGTCAAGAGATGCTATTAAATCAGGTTTTATCTCAGAACGCCAGTTCAACGGCAAATCAGTGTAGATTCTAATATTGTCTAACCTCCGGGTGCCTGCATTCTTTACCCTCACCTCCATGTTTACGTTCTCTCCAACCTTTATCTCATGATAGAGACTGAGAGCCAGAACTTCAATCTTCCCGACTCCTCGAGGGATGATCTCCAGTTTAACATTTCCAGCCTTCAGACTATCTATCTCCTTGGGGCCAACAGATTGCCCGCTAGAAAGGAGCTCATTGACCTGTGAAGATTGTTCATCGTCAAGCACCAGACAATAAAACTCAATAGACTTATCAATGACAACCTGTTCATCAGCGTTCCGAGGAAGGTAGAGCTTCAATGAAAGCTTCATACTGGTAATCCCTTCGGTGAACTTTATCTGAGAGAGCCGGGCTTGTGTCTGACGATCGATAAATTCATAGGAGATTTGCTGGGGAAGGTTGATAACCTTGAGTCTGAAGACATTTGCTTCACCACTGAACTTTTCCAAGGACAAATCATACATGGCTTCGCTCTCCAAATCTGCCTCTTGAGAGAATTGTGCTGAATTGACAGTGACTATGTTAGCACTCAGCCCTTTCTGCAAATAAACTGAGGTGGTTTCGTTCTTTCCCGCGTAGAAAACATTCACATCTAAATTATCAACATCTCTTAAAAGTTGAAAGGTCACCTGTCTTTCTTGCTCCAGGGATAACGAAGGAATAGCCTTCTCGTATGGATTTGAGATGATTTTACCCTCAGACCTTAAAGAAACATAAACATCTTTGATCTCCTTGAGAAAATCGAGGGGGAAAAGATCTTTGGCATCTATATTCAATTTGGCAAGCTCTTTTAGTTCTTTTGAGGAATACCGAAGCGAGACACGAACATATTTCTTCCCTGCCTTGTCTTGATATTTCACCGCGCTCGCAACAGAAATTCGGGCCTCACTTCCCATAAAAGTTATCAAAACCTCTTGATAGGTAACCTGAGCCTGAAGATAGGAAGTTCTCTTTTGAACAAATTCTTGCTCTGAGATCAGTCCTTCTTCTTTCAGCCACAAGGCCCTATCAAATTCTCCTTTCATCATCTCAAGATGAAGCTGAGCCTTTTTAAGAGCCAAGAGCTTCAGTGACTGAGATTCCTGGGAGTATATGAAATTAGTACTAAAGGTTACTATCAAAACTATGGCAGAAATTCTTATGAAATATTTCATCGTTTTGTCTCCATCTCTTGTAACTGCTAAATAGGCACAGGCTACCCGCAGTTGCTCATATGAAAAGAAACATGGCAGATTAGATAACCTTATTCGGCACCAGAATGTTCCTGCATGTAGTCAATGTAGAGTTTATTCAGATCTTCGCCTTTGAGTTCTTTTTTTGTTTTCATCATGACAAGTTTTCCCTGGAGCATGAACCCGACTCTATCAGCGATTTGTTTTGCACGGAATATATCGTGGGATGAAATGAAAATCGATTTTCCTTTATCCCGCAGCTCAATGATCAGATCAAGGAACTCCTGACCCGACTTCGGATCAAGGCCCGACGTCGGCTCATCAAGGATAAGATTTGGTGCATCTTTCAATATGGCAACTGCAATTCCCAATTTCTGGCGCATTCCCTTTGAAAAATTCTTGGTTCGCATGTCAAATGCTTCTTCCTGGAGCCCGACTCGCTTCATCACATGTGCATATTCAGCTTTTGTGAGGTTACGTTTGCCCGCAAGTTTTGAAAAATAGTCAAGGTTTTGATATGCGGTGAAATTACCATACAGCATCACATTTTCTGATACAAACGAAACATAATCTTTCGACTTCAACGGCTCTTTTACTACATCAATTTCTTCAATCAGCGCTGTTCCTTCAGTAGGGGGAATGAAACCCAGGAAAAGGTTAATTGCGGTTGTTTTGCCAGCGCCGTTAGCGCCGAACATACAGAATATTTCACCAGGTTCTACCTTAAAGTTCAAGTGGTCCAGGGCCAACAGGCCGTCTTCATATTTCTTTGTAAGATCTTTGGCTTCTAACATGATTCCCTCTTTTTTTATTTATTTTTTTGACTCATAAAATTCCCATTAATTTACCGGACATCATATCTGAGAAACGATACATAAGCCCCGACGAAAAACAGAATGATCAGAAAAACCATCAGAAAAAGGTCTGGCAGCACGCGAGTCATTGATTCGCCGAATCTTTCAGGCATGAATTCGTGCTGGGGCATATCACTCAAATCAGGTTTTGGCTGTTCTCCTCCACTTAGATTTAGACTTCTCATCATTTTCTCATTGATCCATTTTGTAAAAATCGGTTTGTACATTTTTACCGAGTTTAGAAACCTTTCATGTTCGTCTACTCCGGTTCTGGCAAGACTCATAGTAGAGAACATCAAAGCCGAAGCAGGAGAAACGCGCGACAAATTAACAGCAAGCTTTTGCTGCTGGCGCATTTTCGCCTGGTAATCCCGTTCGATTGCAGCATTTTTTTCATCGATTTTTCCCGTTAGCCTCCTCTGAAAATCTTCTGCCCATTCTTTGTATTTTTCATTCCATCTTTCGCGTTCTTCAGGTTTATCTTTACCAGGACGGGGATTTTCATCTGAAAACTTTTTATACTCTGTCATGGCTTCTTTTTGAATTTCCTGTAAATAGGCATCTTTTTGAGCAGTGATCTTATGGACAGAGGGAATAGGCTTGATCTGGCCGGCCATCATTACAGCTGCCTTCGGTATTATCGTTACGAAAGTGACCCAGATGAACAACAAGATCAAAAAACTGGTTGATGATCTAGTCGTTCTTGCCGAAATGAAAAGTCCGAGTGTAAAGAAAACGGATAAATATAAGAGAAACAATAGACATATTATTCCAATCCTGAGCCAGTCACCGCCGGAGAGAGAGATGTTCGGATAAATCATCAAAATCAGCAAACCGAGCACTAAGGGAATGATCAAAGGGATTAAAAGACTGACAAAACCGCCGATTGCTTTTCCGAGAATGAGTGTGTCCCGCGGCACTCTGTTAGATAGAGCAAGCTTCAATGTGCCTCTCTCCTTTTCGCCGACTATCGCATCGTAGGTAAAGAGTATGGCGAAGAGGCTCAGTACAATTTTTACAATGAACGTCAGGTCCAATGAGCCGAAAACGGCAAAAATGGGATTACTGCTGTATTTTGAGTCAATCATGCTCGGATCATATGCGATGTTTACTACGGCAACACGGCCTACAGCTTCCCAGATGCCGCTGACAACTGTGCTCAGTACCTGAGGCCTTCTGTTGATCTTTGTCCCGAGCCCTGCAAGAGTGCCGTAGGATTGCTGGCCTTCCAGATTCTTTCTGTTCAAAGCCACAGCTGCACTGTGTTCCTTCAGCTCTGCCTGATAGTTATTTATCCCGGTATACACCGATAACAAAATTAAGATAGTGCAGAGCAAAAAGGTAAAAACAAACCTGGGACTCATGATTGTGTCCTGAATTTCCTTTTTAATAATATCTCGTAACATCCTTCTCTCCTCTATTTTCTATTTAATATATATCTCTCTACGTTCGGCATATTATACTTCATCCTGTTTTTCATTTATATATACAGATATCTATACCGATTTTCAATTGATATTATTCATTTAAATTGAGTAGATCAAAAAGATACACGAGAAGATATACGAGAAATCCCAGAAAAAGTTACATCTGCTAAAATAACAGATTATTTATATGTTATCGAATGTAATATATCGCGACGTTCGTAAATTTTGTCCAAATTGTGGGATGTCTGTCGAGATGGAATCTTTCGTTACAAAAGGGCATTGGCCAAAGACAGATCTCTAGCCCAAAAACCCTGAGTGAACTGAAAATTATTTTTGTTCTGAAAGCGGGGCTACACGAATAAGAATTTGATTTTTTTAGATGTGGGTTTGATAAATCAAGCCCCTACAGATAAATCAAGACCCTCTCTTACCGCTTTTAATCAAAAATCTCTGAGGATTCAGGCCCAAATCTACGAAGTTGTCAGCTTGCTCAACCAGTTTCTGAGAGCTTGATTTGCCGAAAGCCATAACCTCCACATAGCAACCCACAGCATGCTTAAGATGCTTAACTAACGGCACAAAATCTCCATCTCCAGTGATAAGCACAACTGCATCAAGCTTTGGCGCAAGCTCAATAGTATCCATAGCAATTCCGATGTCCCAGTCTCCCTTTTTAGCCCCTCCATAAAATACCTGAAGGTCTTTTGCCTTGACCTCGTAGCCTAAGTTCTTAAGCGCTTCAAAAAAATTGCTTTCATCCTTTACATCTGCCTTTATGACATAGGCGATTACCCGGATAAGCTGCCTGCCCCTAACAGCTTCTTCGAGGATTGTTTTAAAATTGACCTTTGCTTTGTAGATATTCCTCGCAGAATAATACATATTCTGAACATCCACAAAGACTCCGACTCGTTGTTCCCTGTAAATATTTTCGCTCGTTTTATCACTCATTTTCCGATCTTCCTTCCTCTTTGTTGTGCTCCGTCCTTCTCCTGTATAGAGCTTATAGCAAAGGAAAACGAGATGTCAAAATATTTCTCAAGATTTGATGCATTTTATGCCTTTTATCCGATATAGATTTTCAAAAATAAAAAACACAAAATTTGCTACCTGAGTTGATTTAAGAATTTAGAATAAAGAGCGAATTATCAAATAAGATGCGAAAAGAGAATTCATGAGTGAGAAAAGTACCCAAAAAACCTAAGAAACAATTTTTAACTCTATCTCTTTCTTTATATGTTTCTCATCAGATTTCATCTCTAACTTGTAATCTCCAGGAAGAATATCTTGAAAATCTAATAGATAAACTTCATTCAGAATCTTTGATTTCTTATCAAAGAAAGAGTCAATCTTCTCTGATGGCAGATTTAAGGTTACCTTTTCATCCTTAGAGAGAGTAAATTTAGGAGAAAAATCTTGAGTTTGCTTTGGGCAATAAACTTGTAAATACAGAGCCACATTTTCTCTCTTATTAAACACATTTTTCACAGATGCGTATAATCTATGCTTGGAGAGAGCAAGGCAGCCATCCTTTGTAGAGATAGAAAAAGGAATTTTATCTTCTTTTACCTCATTCCTTAAAAAACCGAGAATGGCACTGATGATACTCAAAGGAGGTTTTTTCTTTATGTCTGGTATTTTTAAGGAAGCTTCCCATCCTCCGATTCGATCCTCAGGGTGTTTTAGGATCACTCTTGTCTCATATTCCCCTGGCTTGAGCTTAATCCCTGAAGTTGTGAAGGCATGATAGAGAGAATTAGCACCTCTCTCGAGTGAATCCTTTATCTGAATCTCAACCTCGCCAAAATGGACTTTTCTCTTTTCCCACTCGTTAATGCCAAACATCATAGCCAGTTTTTCAGGAGGGCTCACAGCTTGGTCCTCCCTGAATTGATCCAGGGGAATTTGCAGCCTTACCCAGAACTGAGGATGCTGTCCCCCAAAAGAAACAACATCCGTTTTGCAGGAGAAGTCTATATCCTTAAAAAAAGATGGTGAAAGGAATGCTGAAGCATCGTTTTTTCTCTCTTGCTCTTCTGCTGTAAAATCTGAATAACCCTTCTTGAATCTGACTATAAGCCCCGGCTTTTTCACTCTAACTTCTATCCTGTGATACCCGCTCTTTCGTGTTGTCTCTGGAGGCGTGTAGGAAATATCATAGAAATGAGTAAGATCTCTTCCCAATACTTCAACGAAATTTTCATATTTTTTCGCACCTCGCAGATACACTCCACCTGTCTCTTCTGCTATTTGCTCAAGGCTGAAAAGTTCTTTCGACCATTCTTCTCTAGAAGCTACTGATTTAGTGCCAGGCGAAAAGGCATAAAAAATTAATTTTTCTTCATTAATGAGTTTCAGAAACTTATCAAAGGCTTCTCGCTGATCAAAATATTTTTTTCCTCCAAATAATCTAAAAGGATCAAAAATCTTTACAAAGCCTTCGCGATCGCCAAGGGGAAATCCGTCACTTACAAGAAGGACTGACTTTATTCCTTCGAACCTCCTTATCTGATTTACAGCAGCTAAAAAAGCGCTGTATGAGTCTGCCAGCCTTTGTCTCCTGAAGTACTTTTCTTCCTCACGTAGCGCCTTCATGATAAACTCCGGGTTGGGTATGAAACGATCTTTCTGGGGGCGTTGAGCTTCCTTTGAAAGCTCTATTCTTTGATCTTTTAAAACCTCTTTCTCAAAATCCTTCCACATATCAACCTTGAACCTCGAGAACACATCAGAAAGCAGGTTCTGATCCGATGTGAAGGGTTGGATTATTCTCGGTCCGGATCTTCTGTTGAGTTCCATTATCATCGTCTCTTCTACATTTCCGGAAAGAGCTTTGAACATCTCTTGAATTTGAGGCCATTGGCTGTTTAGGTACCATCTGTTTGTATTTAAATTATCAAAGAGAATAACCAGTTTCATTTCTTTGGGGCGCTGGGGTTCTTCTCTTTCTTCGATTTCTGCTATGGCTTCTTCTTTTCTTATCTCTTTCTCAGGTATGACCACAGCAAAATACTGGATTTCAACCTTCTTTCCATCCTCATAAATCTCAAAATCATCCTTGGTGAGATTATCGACAAAATTCCCCTTTTTATCCGTGACAAAAACCTCAACTACTACCAACTCGACTGTAACTTCGTGTTCTAATGGTTCCTGCAACTTCTGCTGCTTCTGAAAAGCATACAGAAGGCAAAAAGAGATAGATACAATAAAAAAAACTAAAACTATATTTCTTTTCATTCTCCCATCCTCCTTATCTTTCCATACTACTTGTCTTCCAGGCTGCAAATCTTCCGGACTAAAACCTGTATTTAATACCCAGATCTATTCCCCATATATAATCATTGGCCTCTGCAACTGGGCCAGCTTCCCCACCTCCCCAAATATAAGGCGAATAGTGACTACCAGAAATATCTCCGAAGAGTAAGATAAAGGCTCTTAATTCAAAACCAAGCGGAAGAATCTTGGGCAAATCATAGCTCAACCCTGCTCCACCTTTTAGGCCCAGATTAACGGTGCGGTAAGATTCTATCCCAAAATATCTGCCATGACCTTCTTTTTTTCGAACAGAAAAAAAACCCAGACCAACGAAGCCGAACGGTGTTATCTTCTCCTGAGATTTTCGTGCTCTATAAATTGCATTGATGAATAGAGTTGTAACACTCCAAGATAAATCAAGCGGTTCACTATCGTCAGGGAAATTTATATCTCGTGATGTTATCCTCATGACAACTATCGAATTTACCCTGTAATGGCCAATCTCTCCTTGAAGTCCAAAACGGGAACTGAAATTGTACTGAATATTTAGATTATAGTGATCTTTCAATTCAGTTTTTCTGTCTGAAACAGATGCATCCGCAGCATAAGGGATAGGATTTAAAGTATAAATTTTAACATATTTGTTTATTCCGGAAGTACATCTTCCTAATCCGGCACCGAGTCCAATACTGAATTTTTTCTCTTCGGCTCTTAGTAATGTATTAGCAGAAAGAAATAAAACTAAGCTGCTGAAAATAGCAACAATTTTTTTCTTATCCATCTCAGGTAAATTGCTTATCCATGTAAAAAAATTTTGGAGGAAAAAAATAATTTAATGCAAATCCCATTTTACTTTTCGCTTTACATTAAAGCAATCAACGTGCCAACTAAAATAAGAGGAGTACTAAAGTTTTTGGCCCTCATTCTGTCCTCAATTGATGACAGATGTTGGATTTAACGACAACAAACATCAACAAAGATAAACGGGATCAAACCCCAAATTCATGTTTGACTCTAAAACATCTCAATGCTATATTCCAAAATCTGGAATTAAACCTTTAAAATTCTAAAAAGAGGAAAAAAGAATGAAGAATAGAATAAAATCAGTTTTCCTTTTATTACTATTTTTGTCATTCCTAGCCCAAATTTTTTATTCCTTCCCTGTAAAAATACAGTTGTCTGGACAAGAGGAGAAGCTCGATAAATTTTTTCTCAAAAATGAAGTCACTGTAGCTGTAACAGACTCTGGACTGGGCGGTCTTTCTATCATGGCTGATGCTGTGGAGAGAATGAGAGAATCTAAAATTTTCCAGAAGGTGAATTTTATATTTTTTAATGCCCTCTTTTCAAACGAAGGTGGCTTCAACAGTCTAAAAACCCGCAAGGAAAAAATCCAAATCTTCGATAGTGCTCTCAAAAGCCTGGAGAATAATTACAATCCAGACTTGATACTGATTGGCTGCAACACTTTATCGGTAATCTACGATGATACCTCCTTTTCAAAAGAAACAAGCACCCCAGTTGTCGGAATCGTTGAGGCGGGAGTGGATCTTATTGCCCAAAAGCTCGAAACATCCCCTGAGTCTGAAGTCATTATTTTCGCGACTCATACAACAGTAAGCGAAGAGACTCATAAAAAGAAACTGGAAGAGAAAGGGATTCTTTCTCAAAGAATAACCCTTCAGACCTGCCCTGAGTTAGTCAATTATATCGAAAAAGGCTATGCCAGCGATGAGACAGAAATGCTGATTTCTGCCTATGTGGCTGACGCTCTCCATAAAATAAAAGATACCCAATCACCTCTATACGTGAGTCTAAACTGCACTCATTACGGCTATTCTCTTGAACTCTGGGAAGAAACATTCCGGAACTCCAAGGTAAAGCCCCTTGGTTTTCTCAACCCGAATTCCAAGATGATAGATTTCCTGTTTGAGCCGCAAGAGCGGAACCGTTATGATGGAACAGAAATCTCAATCCGTGTTATCTCCATGGTCGAAATCGGGAAAGAAAAAATAGAGTCAATAGGAAAAAGGCTGGGTGAAACTTCTCCTCAGACGAGCGAAGCTCTTTCCAATTATGAGTTGAAGCCAAATCTATTTAAGTGGAAAGAATACGTGATTTCTGAAAGATAGATCCAGGATAAAAACTATATCTAAAGGAAGACTCCCCTGAGCCTGAAAGATATTGTTAATAAGGACGTCTAGACAAATATAACTTCTTTTCTACCCTGGACAACCTCTCCTATTATCCAGGCCTTCTGTCCTGTCTTTTCAAGCAGCGCCAGGGCTTGTTGAGCATTCCGCGAGGAAACGATCAAGACCATCCCGACTCCCATGTTAAAAGTCCTGAACATCTCTTTCTCTTCAATCTGACCTTTCTCTTGAATCTTTCGAAAAATCGGCTGCACAGGCCAGGAGCCCTTCTCTATCTTCACACCTAATCCCCCGGGCAAAACACGGGGTATGTTTTCATAGAAGCCGCCGCCTGTTATATGAGCCATAGCCTTTATCCGAACTCCTTCCATAACCTTGAGAATCGAGCTCGCGTAAATCCTGGTTGGCTTTAGTAATTCGAGACCAAGTTTCCCTCTAAGTTCTCCAGCGGAATATATCTTCCTAACCAGAGAAAATCCATTGCTGTGGATACCCGTTGAAGCGAGGCCCAAAACCTTATCTCCCTTACGACAGAGGCGGCCATCGATTATCTTCTCCCGACTCACCGCTCCCACACAAAATCCTGCAACATCGAACTTATCGCTGGCATACATCCCTGGAAGTTCTGCTGTCTCTCCTCCGATTAAAGCGCAGCCAGCCTCCTGACAGCCTCTCGCTATTCCCTTCATCAATTCATAGAGCTTTTCGGCGTTTAATTTTCCGCAGGCTATATAATCAAGAAAAAAGAGCGGTTCGGCCCCGACCACAACAACATCATCCACACACATAGCCACTAAATCCACTCCTAGCGTGTCATATTTTTTCACAAGCTCGGCAACCATCAGCTTGGTGCCCACGCCATCCGTAGCAGAAACCAGAACAGGATTCTTCATTCCGCTGAGCCGAGGCATAAACAAGCCGCTAAATCCTCCGATCTTTCCCAGGACTTCGGGGCGCTTGGATTTCTCCAGAAGGGGTTTTATGGCTTTTATAAAAGTATCCGCTTTATCTATATCGACACCTGCTTTTTTATAGGTTATAGGAGGCATTTATCCCTACTTTATCGGAAACATCTGTTTTATATCACCGCTCCCCAAGCAAGTCAATCGGGATCAGAGAGTAAACACTTCATGCTTTAATGCGGCCTTTTTAATTCTTTGTTCCTGGGGAGAGACACCGATTCCGGGAAGCTCTGGAACTTTTATTGTCCCCTTGCTGGAGACTTCCACTGGCGGCTCGATAAGATCTTCTGCATAGTATCTTTTGCTTGCTGAGATGTCATTGGGAAACTTAAAGTTGGGGAGAGTTGCCAGATGGATATTGTGCGCTCGCCCGATCCCTGACTCCAGCATCCCCCCGCACCACACAGGAAGCTGCTTTTCCTGGCAGTAATCATGAATCTTTCTGGCTTCTATAATTCCTCCTACTCGCCCGACTTTAATATTAACGATTCGACAGCTCCCCATTTCATATGCTTTTCGGGCAGTTTCAACCGAAAGCATGCTCTCGTCCAGACAGAGCGGAGTCCGCATCTCTTTCTGCAGGCGACTATGGTCCCACAAATCGAAGGGAGGGAAAGGCTGCTCAACCATGAGGAGGTTGAATTCATCAAGTCTTTTCAAGATTTCTTTATCATCGATGCTATAAGCACCATTAGCATCTACCTGGAGGGTAATATCAGGAAACCTTTTCCGCGTTTCCTCGCACGCCTGGATATCCCAATCTGGCTTTATCTTGATCTTTATTCTCTGGTAGCCTTCCTCGAGAAAAGATTGAATCCTTTCCTGAAGTTCAGAAAAGGAATCCTGGATTCCGACGCTTACTCCTGCAGGAATTTCTGTCTTTGTTCCTCCGTAAAGTTTCGAGAGCGGCTTTCCTTCTTTTTTCCCCTGAAGATCCCAGAGGGCAAGTTCGCATCCTGCCTTTGCCATCGGATGCCCTCGATATTTTTTCGCCTCTCTGTAAAAATCATGGGGATCGGAGATGGATTTATCCAAAACAAGAGGAATTAAAAAATCCTTCAATATATGCCAGGCCGTGGAGGTTGTTTCATAGCTGAAGAGAGGACTTTTTTCAGATACAACCTCACCATACCCACAAATGCCATCGCTATAAATTTTTACAAGAATGAATTCTCGCTCTTCTTCTCGGCCGAAACTTGTCTCAAAAAAATGAACATAAGGAAGCTTTAAGAGCGAAAGCTCCACTCTCTCAACTTTAAGCCTTCTCATAGATCTTAATCCACTTTCTTAAACCTATTTTTTCATACAAACGTACAACCTTGTCTGCCATCGCCTCTGCCGAAAATTTTCGATGGACAAGCTCATATCCTTTCTGTCCTAAACGAGAAGCCAGAGTTTTATCGCTGTATAGCATAAGAATGGCCCGGGCCAATGCCGAGGGATTACGAGGAGGCACCAAAAGGCCAGTTTCTCCATTAATCACTACCTCAGGGATACCTCCCACCTTGGTGGCAACAACAGGAAGCCGGGAGGCCATAGCATCTAAAATGCTGCTTCCCATACCCTCAAGATGAGAGGAAAGGACGAATAAATCCAGTGAAGAAAGAATCTTTGGTATATCCTTCCTGAATCCTAAAAAAAAGATAATATCCTCTACATCTAACTCTTTTGCTTGCCTATCCAGCTCCATGCTTAACGGGCCTTCACCGACAATAATCGTCTTTATCTTGGGTGCTTGCTGTTTGAGAATTTTTGTTGCCTGGATCAAATACTGGTGGCCCTTATGGTCAGCAAGATGGGCCACTATCCCTACCAGGTAATCATCAACCGCAAAAGAGAATTCGCGATGAAGGTAGTCTTTAGATGTTAATGCTAAAGAATCCTCTTCGAAAGAAGAGAAATCTATTCCTGAAGAGATGACTTCAACGTTCTCAGGATCGACGCCTCCTTCCACCAGAACTTTTTTAACACCTTCAGAAATGGCTATGATTACATCTATATTCTTCATGTATTTACGCCGGGAAAAATAATTTTTCTTGAGAGGGAAATCAACTCGTCTGGTGATTATTCGGAAGGGAACTTTGGCCAGAGAAGCGGCCACTGAGCCAACAGCTGCCGAATGGGCGTCGTGGAAATGAACCAGGAGGCATTTCTTGCGCTTCATGGCCCAAGCCAGTCGAAGGATTGCCGGAAGATCAAATTCATTCCTCATCTTAAAGGGGAGGACAGGAAGTTCTGCCTCACAAGCTTTCTGATGGAGCGGGCTTTCAGGCTGGACGATAAAAAAGAAAGGCAATCCTCTTCGTTTCAGCTCTTTAGCCAGGAAAAGAGATTGTCTCTGGCCACCTCTCCATTCTTTTCCTGCATCAATCTGGAAAAGACTCAATTCTCTCTCCTTTTTTCCATATCTCCCTCAGCTTAGCATATCGAATAAAAATGGCATAGCCGTGGAGCACAGAGATGATGAATCCTGCATAGCCATCTAAAAAACCGGCTTTCAAAAAAAATGATTTCGCAAACCTGAAAATAGGCAAAAAGACCAAGTGATACAACCGGCACTTTTTCTTCTGGGTGTAGAGTTTTTGGGCACCGAGCTCAGAAAACTTGTCAACCCGAGCCAGATGATCCGAAATATTTCGATAGGTGAAGTGGTGAATCACGCCTTTAAGCTTCTGTACATTCCCTTCGACGACTAATTTCTCATGGATGTACTCTCCCTCCCAGCGGGCTTTGTCTTTTTGGAAGAGTCGGATTTTGCGGTCTGGGTACCAGCCTGAATGGCGTATCCATTTTCCAAGATAAAAGACCTGCCTGGGCATGGAAAAGGCGGAACAATCTGGCTCTTCGTTTTTAATCTGGAGGATCTCTTCTCGAAGCTCGGGAGAAAGTCGTTCATCAGCATCCAGGGATAAAATCCATGGGAAAGATGCCCTGTTATTGGCAAAATTTTTCTGGTCTGAAAAATTTGTCCATTTTCGCTGGAAAACGTCTTTTGTGTATTTTTTGGCAAGCTTGACAGTACCATCACTGCTGAAACTGTCAACAACTATAATTTCTGAAGCAATGCCGGCCAAGCTTTTCAAGGCAGGCTCAAGCCTCTTTTCTTCATTAAAGGTAATGATTACAGCGGAAATTTCCATTGCTCCAATATTAACATAGTTCGCCCGCGCAACTCCAG
>SOIV01000271.1 GCA_004377005.1 Candidatus Aminicenantota bacterium
CCGATTTTGCAGCTCGTCAGTATTTTCACTTTATTATAAGGTGGGTTTGATAAATAAAACCCCTGTACAAATGGGTGGGTTTGATAAATCAAGCTCCTACGTAAACAAGACAGATTAATGAAATCTAAAAAAAAACATTAAAGTGTTTGCAAATATAAATTAATTTTTATAAAATTTATGCCTTTATTTACATAGGAGCATGACAGAACTTTTCCTCGTTTTCTTAGTTTTTGGCCTCCTGGGTATTGTAATGCTCTTTATGAATAAGCTCCTGGGACCCAGGAGCACTAATCCCACAAAGGAAACTCCGTTTGAGTGTGGAAGTCCTTACCTCCAGGAAGAGATCACTCCTGTTCCGATTAAGTTTTCTCTTGTCGCTTTTATTTTTCTTCTTTTTGACATCGAAGTAGTATTTTTCTTTCCCTGGGCTCTTGTCTTCAAAGAAATGGGATTAACTGCATTGATTGTCATGTTTGCCTATATTTTTGTTATTGTCATAGGATTTATCTATGCCTGGAAAAAAGGCGCTTTTGTCTGGGATTAAGAGAGACGGATAAAATTGAAATATGGATAGTAACTGGTCACTTGTAACTGGCGATGAGGGACCAGTAACGAGGGATCAATAAAGAAGGTAGCATATGATAGGAAACTTTGTCACAACTAGATTCAATTACATACTGGGATGGGCTCGGAAGTATTCTCTTTTTCATTATCCTTTTATTACAGCGTGTTGTGGAATGGAATATATGTCTACCGCCGCCTCCCATTTTGACTGGGACCGCTTTGGGACCGGCTGGACAAGATTTTCACCTCGTCAGTCTGACATGCTCGTGGTCTGCGGAACAATCTCTCATAAGTTAGCACCAGTACTCCGAACAGTCTATGACCAGATGACCGAGCCCAAATGGGTCATGGCTTTTGGCACTTGCGCTGTGAGCGGCGGCATCTACGACAATTATGCCGTTGTTCAAGGAAGTGACCGTATTATCCCTGTGGATGTTTACATTCCTGGGTGTCCACCGCGACCGGAGACAGTTTTGGATGGCTTGATAAAGTTACAGGAAAAAATTCAAAAGCAAGAGCAAGAGTGGAGATGGAAAAAAAGAAAGTAATAGAAGAACTAAAACAGAAATTTTCAGAAAAGATAAAAGGGGTTCCTGTTCAGCTTGGAGATGAAATTCTCCTCATCGAAAGGGATTCCCTTCTTGATATTGTCCAATTCTTGAAAGATAAGCCTTATTCCTACAGCATGCTTCTCGACCTCACCTGTGTCGACTATAAAGGTCAAGAGCCGCGCTTCGAGATGGTTTATCATCTGTATTCTATTCCCAATGTACAGCGTTTAAGAATCAAGGTCAGTCTCTCAGAGAAAGACCTCAGGATTGATTCCCTGGCATCGCTCTGGAAAAATGCCAATTGGCTGGAGAGAGAAGTCTTTGACATGTTTGGAGTGGATTTCAAAGGGCATCCTGATTTAAAACGAATTTTCATGTATGACGGGTTTGAGGGCTATCCTCTGCGTAAGGATTATCCTCTGCGCAAACGCCAGCCAAGGATTCAGTTGAGAAAATAAGATGACGACAAGAATTCAAAAAGAAGCCAGCAAAGAAAGCCTTCTTCTAAACATGGGACCTTCTCATCCAGCCATGCACGGGACCATCCGGATAATGCTCGAGCTTGACGGGGAGCGGATTCTCAATTCAGAAGTCGAGGTAGGATACTTGCACAGAGGTTTCGAGAAAATATGCGAGAACAGGACTTATTTCAACCTGCTTCCCTATACGGACAGGATGAATTATGTCTCTCCTCTAATCAATAACCTTGGTTATGTGATGACAGTAGAGAAGATGCTGGGCATCGAAGCTCCTGAGCGGGCGCAGTACATTCGAGTCATAATGAGTGAGCTCTCGCGTATCTCTGACCACCTAACATGTCTGGCAGCCATGGCCATGGAGTGCGGGGCTTTTACTGTTTTCCTCTACAATGTGAAAGCTCGTGAATATATCTGGGATGTTATCGAAGAGACAACTGGCGCCCGCATGACAACTTCCTATATCCGGATAGGCGGGGTTAGAGCCGATCTTCATCCCGGTTATAAAGCGGTTCTTAAGAAAGCGATTGTGGAGACAAGGAAAGTTTTAAAGGATATTCGTGGTCTCCTTGATAAGAACATAATTTACCTGAATAGAACAAGAGATATAGCAATTGTTTCTCCAGAGACAGCCATTTCCTATGGGTGGACTGGCCCCTGCCTTCGCTCCACAGGCGTTTATTATGATGTCCGCAAAGCTTCCCCTTATGCGGTTTATGACCAATTGGATTTTGAGGTTCCTTTGGGCGAGCGAGGGGATAACTTTGACAGATACATGGTTCGGATGAAAGAGATGGATCAGAGCCTCCGGATCATTGAGCAAGCCATGGAAAAAATGCCAAGACCATCTCCGTCCAAGCTTATGGTTGAGGCCCTCGAGCCAGCCGAGGCGATCAAGGCCTCCAGAACAAAAAGAGTTGAGAAAGAAATCAAGCTCTCTCCCAATTTAGAAGGCTCAGAAAGAGGAAAATACCTGGATATTCTCGGCACAGATAAAAAATATGTCGTTCCTCCCAAAGAGGATACATACACCTCGATCGAAGGGATTATTAATCACTTTAAATTTTTCATGAGGGGTCACGGCATAAGACCTCCCAAAGGGGAAGCTTATTTTTCTGTGGAAGGTGGAAACGGTGAGCTTGGCTATTACATTGTTTCAGACGGCACTGACAGGCCGTATCGCCTTCATCTGAGGGCCCCTTGTTTTCACATCGTTTCTGCCCTGGAAGAAATGATCAAGGGGCACTATATAGCCGATATTATTCCTACTTTTGGCTCGACGAATATGATAGGAGGAGAGTTAGATAGATGAGCCCAGAGTTCTCAGAGAAGACAAAGAAAAAAATCGAGGAAATTGTTGCCCGCTACCCTCAAAAAGAAGCTGCTATTCTTCCAATTTTGCATATAACCCAACAAGAATTCGGCTCTATTTCTGCTGAGGAAGAAAAGCTGGTAGCTCGAATTTTAGGAATAAAACCTATCAGTGTGAGAGAACTCGTGACTTTTTACACCATGTTCCCTAAGGAATCTTTAGGAAAATATCACATTCAGGTCTGTTCTAACCTGAGCTGTTCTCTTCTAGGAGCAGGTAATTTCGTTGATTATTTAGTAGAGAAATTAGGGATTAAGCCTGGAGAGACAACGCCCGACAAAAAATTCACTCTATCGACAGTTGAGTGTTTAGGTGCCTGTGAGCGGGCTCCCTGTATGATGATAAATTTTAATTACTACGGTGAGATGGATCCAAAAAAAGTTGATGAAATTTTGGATGGTTTGAAATAGGAAAATGAAGGAAAAGGTTTTAACCGAACATTTTGGGCTTGAAAATCTGTACAAAATAGATGTGTATCAAAAGCAGGGAGGGTATCGAGCTACGGAGAAAGCGCTAAAGAAAATGAAGCCGGAAGAAATTCTGGAAGAAGTGAAAAAGGCTAATTTGAGAGGAAGGGGCGGCGCAGGTTTTCCGGCTGGAGTAAAGTGGAGTTTTGTTCCTGACACGGATAAGCCAAAATACCTATGCGTCAACGCTGATGAGGGAGAACCGGGAACTTTTAAAGATCGCTACATTATGAGCCATAATCCCCATATGCTGATCGAAGGGATTATCATCACCTCTTTCTGTGTGGGTATCTCTGTTGCTTTTATTTATATTCGGGGCGAATATGAAGCCATAGCCTTGAGACTTGAACAGGCCATCTCAGAAGCATACGAGAAAGGATTTTTAGGAAAAAACATCCTGGAGAGTGGTTTTGACCTGGATGTTTTTGTGCACCGCGGTGCTGGGGCCTATATCTGCGGTGAGGAAACCGCGCTCCTGGAATCGCTCGAAGGCAAACGGGGAAATCCCCGGCTGAAGCCTCCTTTCCCAGCTTCTGTTGGTCTTTTTCAATGTCCAACTGTTATAAATAATGTTGAAACTATCTCCAACATCTCTCATATCATACTTAATGGTGCGGAATGGTTTATCAAACAAGGGCTTCCAAAAGACGGAGGAACCAGAATTTTTGGCGTAAGCGGCATGGTCAAGAATCCAGGAATCTACGAGCTGCCCCTCGGAACCAGCCTGAAAGATATCATTTTCAAACATGCCGGAGGAATGAAGGAAGGCAAAAAATTGAAGGCTGTTATTCCAGGGGGAATGTCAGCACCTATTTTAACAGCAGATGAAATAAACATAAAGATGGATTTTGACTCCCTGGTCGAGGCAAATTCTATGCTCGGTTCTGCCGGCATCATCGTCATCGACGACAAGACCTCTATTCTTGATGTCCTAAAGGTAGTCACAAAATTTTATTCCCATGAGTCATGCGGCCAGTGCACTCCCTGCCGGATCGGAAATTCATGGATAAATAAAATAGTCAAACGCATAGCAGAAGGAAAAGGAAAGAAAGAGGATATCGATAGCATTTTACGGTTGGCTTCAAATATCGAAGGGAACACTCTTTGCCCTTTAGGAGATGCTGCAGCCATGCCTATTCTTTCCATCACCAAGAAGTTCAGGAAGGAACTTGAATCTCATTTATAGGGTTAAATGCAGGAGAAAACGAACGAGATGATAAAGATTTTCATAGATAAAGAGCCCGTAGATGCGGAGGAAGGCACGACTGTGTTGAAAGCCGCAGAGCGAGCGGGGATTCACATCCCTCATCTATGTTATCATCCTGCTTTTCCGCCAGAGGGAAGCTGCCGTATGTGTCTTGTCGAGATTGAGGGCTTTCCCAAGCTTGAGCTGGCTTGCTCGACGGTGGTGAAGGAAGAGATGAAAATCTCGACAAAAAGCGAAAGGGTCGTTGAAGCCAGAAAAGCAGTGTTGGAATTTCTGCTGGCAGAACACCCCCTTGATTGTCCCATCTGCGATAAAGCTGGAGACTGTAAACTCCAGGATTATTACGACGAATACGGACTTTTTGAAAGCCAGTTTAAAGAGGCGAAAGAAAAAAGAGAGAAAAAATTAAAGATCGGAAAGAGCCTCATTCTTGATCAAGAAAGATGTATTCTCTGCACTCGCTGCGTCCGGTTTCTAAAAGAAGTGACCAAAACACAGGACCTTGGCGTATTTCACCGCGGAGTCCATTCAAGTGTTAATATTTATGAAGGGGCTTCTGTTGAAAATAATTATTCAGGCAATTTAGCTGAGATCTGTCCGGTGGGTGCCATCACCGATGAAGATTTCAGGTTTAAGACGCGCAGTTGGTTTTTAAAAGAAGGAGAGTCCATCTGCCCCCTCTGCAGTCGTGGCTGTAACATTTTGATCGAATATCACCCGGGTTTTTCCCGTTTCGAGCTGCCAAAAAGAGTCTACAGGATTAAAGCCAGAGAAAACCCTGAGGTCAACGGTTTCTGGATCTGCGATCGCGGTCGATATGGTTATTCATACCTTGATGAGCGTAGAGCTGATCAAATTATCATGAATAAGAAAGAAGGGGAGAATGAGCTTACCTGCGAAAATATCTCCAGGCACCTTGGAGAAAAAATAAAAAACTTGTCTTCCGCCAGGAAGACCTCCGGAATTGCCCTAATTCTTCATACCTGGCTTTCGAATGAGGAACTATTTCTCCTTCATGAAATCTTTAAAAATGACCTTAAAGTAGAAAAGATATTCTTTGCAGACCTCCCTGATGGAGAAGCAGACGGATTTTTACTTACATCAGAACCTAGCCCTAATAGAAGAGGAGCTCAAGAAATAGGTTTTGATATAAAGACTGTGGATTTAGGCGCCTTGGCTGACGGAACGGATTTTCTCCTCGCCTTTGGTCCTTTTCTTTCTGGACTTTTCAGTTCGAAAGACCTCAGAGGTGCTCTGGATAAGATAAAAACAAAAGTACTTTTCTCCTCCAATTCGAATGAGTTGAATTCTCTTTTCGATGTAGTCATTCCCGTAGCTTTAATTGCTGAAAAGGAGGGTTCCTTGACGAATGTGGAAGGTATAGTCCAGGGTTTTCAACCTGTTCTAGAACCGCCCGGAGAAAGTCTGCCCGAATGGAAAGTGCTTTCCGACCTGGGTAAGGAATTGGGAATGGATTCCAAGTTCTACAGTGAATTCACGTCTCCTGAAGCAATTTTAAGCGAGATGGGAAAGAAAATTCCTTTTTTCAAGAAAAAAAATGACTGAAACATTAAATGAAATGTTAATAATATTCATCAAGATTGTCTGTGCTCTGGCCTGGCTCCTTGGACTTACTCTGTTCCTGACCTGGCTGGAGAGAAAAGAGAGTGCACTTATCCAGGACAGGCTTGGCGCGAACAGAGCTTCAATCTTTGGAATACGTATCATCGGTCTTTTCCAGCCCATTGCCGATGCCATTAAAATGATTTTTAAGGAAGATTTTGTGCCTTCCTTCTCCAGGAAATTTCTCCACACGATGGCTCCTTTCATCTCTTTCTTTTTTGTGGCTATCACGATTGCGGCGATCCCTTTTGGAGATAATCTGCGTATTGGAAACCGGACTATACACCTCCAGATACTGGATTTTAATGTAGGGCTTTTGTTTATCCTGGCTATGTTGTCTCTGGGAATATACGGTATTATTATCAGCGGTTGGGCTTCTAATAACAAGTATGCTCTCATCGGAGGACTGAGAGGAGCTGCTCAGATTATCTCTTATGAAGTAGCCCTGGGATTGTCTCTCATAGGCCTGATCATGGTCTATCCATCTTTGAGACTTTCAAGCATTGTCCTCTATCAGGGGGAGCTCCTTTTTGGGTTCCTTCCAAAATGGGGGATTTTTCTCCAACCCCTGGGATTCGTTATCTTTCTTTTTGCTGCTCTTTCCGAGACAAAAAGAGCTCCCTTTGATCTTCCAGAGGGGGAATCTGAAATCATAGGATTTTTCACAGAGTACAGTGGGCTTAAATGGGGCCTTTTCATGATGGTTGATTTCATGGAAGTCATCATTGTCTCCACTTTGCTCACCACTCTTTTCTTTGGAGGCTGGCAGGTTCCTTGGTTGGCTTCGGACGGATTTCACTTCCCGTGGGGAGGAGAATTGTTGCTTTCTCATGTGGTCGTTGTTCTCTTGCAGGTCGCAGCTTTCAACATAAAAGTTTTCTTTTTCTGCTGGCTTCAGATTTTGATCCGCTGGACCTATCCTCGGTTTCGTTATGACCAGCTTATGGATTTTGGCTGGAAATTGCTTATTCCTTTAAGCTTGGTTAATATCATCGGAACAGGCATTATAATGACGCTCTAAAATGATAAAAGCACTGGGATATTTCATCGAGATAATCAGGGGAATTTTTATCACAACCCGTCATTTTGTTGTGAATCTGTTCTTCCGCTGCCTGGCAGTTCTGGGGATAAAGACGAAGAGAAAGGGATCTGTGACCATTCAGTACCCTGAACAAAAAAAAGAGATCGCTTCAAGACACCGGAGTTTGCACCGTCTCATGACCAGACCAGATGGCAAACCTCGCTGTGTGGCCTGCATGCTGTGTGTTACGGTTTGTCCTTCTGAATGCATATATGTTGAGGCAGCTGAGGACCCTGATCCTGAAATCCAGAAATATCCTGCCAAGTTTATCATCGATTTAAGCCGATGTTGCTTCTGCGGGTTTTGTGTCGAAGCTTGTCCGGAAGATGCCATCCGTATGGATACTGGGAATGTCGAGTTTGCCCAGTACAGCCAAGAGGATATGATCTATGACCTTGATAAGCTCATCGGATGACAATCGACAGGATTTCCTTAGGTCAGTTTGAAATATACGGCTTGAGAGACGGCTTTTTTTTTCTAGATGGGGGGGCTATGTTCGGGGTCGTTCCTAAAACTCTCTGGGAAAAGAAATTCCCTGCTGATGAAAAAAACAGGATTAAGCTAGCCTTAAATTCTATCTTGATAAAAACGGCAAAAGAGTTAATCCTGGTTGAAACAGGAATCGGCGGTGACCTAGACCCGAAATTTTACGACTATTACTCTGTGGAGAGAAAACCTGGACTTGTGCTTTCTCTTGAGAAACTGGGATATCAGGCTGAAGATATAGATCTTGTCGTAAACACCCATCTTCACTTTGATCATTGTGGAGGGAACACCTCAAAAAACGAAAAAGGGGAAGATGCCCCTACATTCCCCAAAGCAAGATACATAATTCAGAAAGGAGAATGGGAGGACGCTCTTCATCCAAGCGAGAGAGATAAAGCCAGCTATTTAGAACAAAATTTCCTGCCTCTGGAAAAATACGGGCTTCTTCAGCTTGTGGACGGAAACAAGAAAATCTCAGAGGGAGTTGAGGTCATTGTTGTACCCGGGCATACTGCCCATCATCAGTGTCTGAAGGTTAGCAATGGGGGAAAAGTTTTTTTCTTCCTGGGAGATTTGGTTCCGACTTCAGCTCATGTAGGGTTGTCTTACATCATGAGCTATGATCTTTTTCCCCAGCAGACATTGGAGAATAAGAGGGAATACTTCGAGCAGGCTATCGAAGAAGACTGGATACTTGCATTTAATCATGATCCAGAGCACTTTTTTGGCAAGGTCAAAAAAGTAAACAACAAATATACATTCGAGGCTCTCCTGTAGGGGCTTAATTCATCATACACACATTTTTTATCTCTAAGTGGGGTCAGGTCTTGTTTTTTGCCTGTCTCAAAAATCTCATACAAACGCATTATAATTTTATTACAAGAATGAATACGACATAGATATTTCCTATCTTCAGGATGAGATTGCTGCGCACCTCTGTCCATTTATAAAAAGAGTAAAAAGAGAGGGGTTGTGCGTTGTACAGTGCATTAGTATAAATTGTAAATTGCGTTTGTATGGGTAAAAGTAAAAAACAAGACCTGACCCCACCATGAGTAGGAGAACGTCCCCCAGTAACTCAGTAATTGACAATTGATATCGGAGAATTGATAATTATTAAAAGAAAGAAATGAGTCTAAAAGAATACAAGAAGAAAAGAGATTTTAAGAAAACTCAAGAACCTGGAGAAACAAAAACAAAAAAGAGATCCGAAGGGCTAATTTATGTTATCCAGGAGCACGATGCCTCTCATCTCCATTTTGATTTACGCTTAGAGGAAGATGGCGTGCTTAAGAGCTGGGCAGTTCCCAAATCGCCTCCTCAGGAAGAAGGAATAAGAAGGCTGGCTATCGAGACAGAAGACCATCCTTTAGGCTATGAAGATTTTGAAGGCATAATTCCTAAAGGTGAGTATGGAGCAGGAAAAGTCAAGATTTGGGACATTGGCGATTATATTCCTCTTGAGACAACCGTGTCAAAGAGAATTATAGATATAAACGGCAAAAAAATGCGCGGAAGATATTGTTTAATAAAGCTAAAACCTAAAGATCCAAAAGATAAAAATTGGCTTTTTTTTAGACTTAAAAATAAATAGGGGACAGGCTACTTTTTGATGTAAAAGTAAATATGGATGAAAAAAGGCAACTTTCTTACTTTTTGTGCAAAAAGATACAGAAAAAGAAATATGTCCGTATTTACACACGAAATAAGAGACAGAAAAAGTAGCCTGTCTCTTTTTAATTTATTTTAATTTTATTCGAAAGGATGAAAAATGAAGGAAGATACTGAGAAAATATCCTGTCATGTTTGTAAAAAGATAATCCCAAAAGCAGCTGCCCTCCACTCAGAAGGTCAGGAATATGTCGTCCATTTTTGCAACGTTGAATGTATGGATTATTGGAAAAAAGATAAGGAGAGTAAAAAGAAAAAAGAATAAATATACTGCTTGGCTATATTGTCGCTCGAACATAATTCTTAATGAGTGGATAATAAAGATAACAATTTCATAACTGAGAAGTCTCTTGCAATGAGAGCTTCTAACTGAATCTTAAAAGGAGGGATCATGGGTGAGGATATGAATCCGGAAGAAATGAAAGAGATGGAGCAGAAAGTCATTGGAATGTGCATCTGCCTAAGCTGCCCGACATATGTTCAAGGAGCTGATCCTATAGGATATTGTTTTCCGACAATCGGCAAGAATGTAAAGATCGTTGAAGAAGATCAGTGTATTTGCCTTGCATGTCCTGTTTTTGCCCAACAGTCGCTAACAAAAACATTTTTCTGCACACGCGGCTCTGAAAAGGAGCAAAAAGGGGGCGCATAAGAAATATTCCGAAGAGAGAAAATTATATCTCTATGAGTTAAATTATTAGACAGGAAAGCAAAAATAAAAAAGGGGGGATTAAATTGTTGTTTGCATTTTTCTAACAATTGACATATTCATTTAAAAAATGATCGTCTCTAATAACGAGCCTGGATTATTCACGGATCGAGTTTGCCGCAGATGTGAGGCACAGGGTATGCGGCTGTGGTTCTCCACTGCAAATGCCCTGTAACGAAGCAGATGCGGTGAAATCGGCCCGCCCGAAGGGTAAATTATGACGACATATAATAAAAAGAAACACATTTGAGACCGGTTGAATGTTCTGCTAGAGGTAAGATCAGCGTAACGAGCAGATATCAATGAAAATAAATATTGGTGTCGGCATAATTAATGAATAAATCAGGCTAGTTGAAGGATAGGAAATGAAAGTAATTGATCTGGAGGATAAACACAAAGAATTATATTTTGTCTGCCTTGAAGATTGGTCTGAGGAGATGAAAGAAGGCGGGAGCCATAAAGAGGTCTGGTACAATAAAATAAAGAACAAGAACCTTCGGGTAAAACTGGCAACGGATGATTACGGAATGGTTGGGGGAATGATCCAATACATGCCTATTGAACACGCTTTCGCCGAAGGGAAGGACCTCTATTTCATCCATTGTATCTGGGTTCATGGGTATAAGAAAGGAAGAGGAAACTTTCAGAAGAAGGGGATGGGTAAGGCTCTGCTCCAGGCTGCTGAAGATGATGCAGAAGCAAGGGGAGCAAAAGGTATTGTCGCCTGGGGAATTTCCATGCCGTTCTGGATGAAAGCCTCCTGGTTCAAAAAGCATGGATACGAAAAGGTAGACAAAGTGGGGATGCGGGTTCTGCTGTGGAAACCTTTCACGGCTGATGCTATTCCTCCCAAATGGATAAAGGAAAAGAAAAAGCCGGAAGCTTCATCCGATAAAGTAACAGTGACTTCATTCCGTAACGGATGGTGTCCTGCCCAAAACATCGTTTTCGAAAGGGCAAAGCGGGCTTCTCAGGAGTTTGGAGATAAAGTAGAATTTCGAGAGATCGACACTTTGGATAGGGATGTCTTTTTAGAATGGGGTATCGCTGATGCGCTGTTCATAGATAATAAACAGGTGCGAACAGGCCCGCCTCCTTCCTTTGAGAAAATAAAGAAGAAAATAGCAAGAAGAGTTAGAAAATTATAACCTGACCTTTTTGATGTTTTTATAACTGTAGGTTATAAAATATTAAAAGAATTCAAAAAATTATAACTCTGAGTTATATTTAATATGTTTGAATTAGTATGGAATATAATTAGAAAACATTAAGAACTCTCGAATAAGGAGTCTAAGTCTGAAAAGAGGAGGTGAAAATACCGATGAGCAGTTCATATTCGTTCAGTAAAATAGGAAGCTTTGCCAAATGCAAATTACAGTATAAATACAGATACATTGATAAACTACGTCTTAGAGTTGAGACTATAGAAGCATTTATGGGCATTATAGTCCATGAAGCTTTGAAAGAGTTTTATGATTTCGTGAAAAACAAAATAATTAAGCCTAAAAAATGGCTCCTTTATAAATATGATGAATTATGGAAAAAAGACTACAATGACTCGATTAAAATTATGAAAAAAGAATTTTCTGCAGAAGACTATTATGAAAAAGGGAAAAAATGCTTGATGGATTATTATGAAGAGTATAAGCCTTTCGACCAGACAAAAATTGTGAAAACAGAAGAGTCTGTTTTTTGCAAGCTAAAACAAGATTCCCAGGAATATAGATTTACCGGAATAATTGACCGCCTAGACTGGAACGATAAAGAAAAAATATTCGAAATCCATGATTATAAGACTTCTGCGACACTAATGACTCAAGAGGAGGCGGGCCAGGATTTTCAACTGTCCCTATATCAACTTGCTCTGCTCAGCAGGTGGCCAGAAGCTGAAAAGACAAAACTTATCTGGCATTTTCTTCTTTTTAATAAACAGATCGAATCTTCGAGGACAAAAGAACAGTTAATGGAAATACAGAGTATCGCTGTAGATAAGATAAAGGCAATCGAAGCTTGTGAGGAATTTCCTCCCCATAAGAGTGTCCTCTGTGATTGGTGTGATTTTCAGCAGATCTGCCCGCTCTGGAAGCATCCGAAGAAGATGGAAAAGCTGGACGAGAACAAATACAGAAAAGATCCAGGAGTGAAATTAGTAACTTGCTACTCAGAGTTAGAAGAGGAAAAAAAACAACTAAAAGCGAAAATATCAGAAATCGAGCAGGAACAGGCCAAAATAGCAGAAGCTGCCGTAGAATTTGCTGAGAAAGAAGGCAGCTTGGTCATAGATGGACCTGATAAGCAGCTGGTCGTGACAGTGAAAGAAGAACTCGGTGCGCCATCTCGAAAGGAAGATTCGGAGAAGTGGGAGGGATTACGAAATATTTTAATAGAGAGTGATAAATATGTTGATGTATCAATTGTAAATAGTAGTATGTTGAACAGGATGCTAAAAAGCTGGCCTCAAGAATTCATCGATAAAATAAAGGGCTTCCTAAGCAAAAAGACAATAAAGAAGGTGGATTTAAAGAACAAAACGTAAGAAACAATCAGTAAAACAGATTAATACGATCTAACATGGATAAAGATAAAGATAAAAAAATGGATAATAAAGGGAGGGCTTCGAGTATGTTAATCCCAACAATAGTCATGGCTGTTTTTGCCATTATTCTCCTTTACATCGGATATTCAAAAGGGGAGGGTCAGCATATCATCGGCCTAAAATACGCCCTCAGGATGATAGCGCAGATTCTTCCCTTATTGATTTTTGCCTTTATCATGGCTGGCATGATTCAGACTCTTCTGCCCCGTGAACTCATATCCAAGTGGATAGGGGAGGAATCTGGCCTGCGCGGGATATTAATCGGCACTCTTGCGGGGGGGATAACTCCTGGCGGGCCCTATGTAAGTTTGCCGGTTGCGGCCGGATTTCTGCGTGCTGGGGCCGGAGTGGGAACCATGGTCGCCTTTGTGACAGCCTGGTCATTATGGGCAGTTAGTCGTTTGCCCATGGATATCGGGATATTGGGGTGGAAATTTACAGTTGCCCGCCTCGCCTGCACCTTTTTCTTTCCCCCGATTGCTGGCTTGCTGGCCCAGCTGTTTTTTTCAGGTTTTAAGTGAATATTCGTGGGGATATCATTTTTAGGGAATTTTTTAAAAATTATTACGTAATTAGTTTTGAAGATTGAATTCTAGCGCAGTGACGGAAAGGACTGAAATTAAAAAATAAAAGCCGTTTAGCATAGAACAGATTAACTATAAATACAAAGAAGGAGAGAAGAGTTGAAAAAGAAAAAATCATACATTAAATTCCTGTTTTTCATACTTACTCTGTCAATTATTGGCTCTGCCCCGCTGCCGGGCGAGGAAAGAATAAGCAACGTCCGCTATGAAATTTGGGTAGAGCTGGATGATCAAAACAAAATGCTCCACGGAAAAGAAAATATTACCTGGCACAATAACACTCGAGATGATGTCCAGGATATGTGGTTTCATCTTTACTACAATGCTTTTAAAAACGAGAAAAGCACCACGATTCAGGAATCAAAAGAAGAATGGTTTGGAGAGTTTGGCATAGAGATAAAAGAAGGTAGATGGGGTTGGGTAGATGTCACCAGTATTAAGCTGGCTGATGGCCCGGATTTAAAGCCGACTATGGAATTTATCACCCAAGACAAACCCGTTCATCCAGGCGACCAGACAGTCATGCGAGTGTGTTTTCCTGAGCCCGCAAAGCCAGGCGAGGAGGTTCATCTTCAACTTGAATTTGAGTCAAAAATTCCAAGATCGGTTCATCGCTCAAGCTATTACCAGAATTCTTATTTTATCGCCCAGTGGTTCCCGAAGCCCGGCGTCTACGAGGAAGGGAAAGGCTGGAACTGTCATGAGTATCATCTAAACTCTGAATTTTATGCAGATTTTGCAGAGTTCACTGTTCATATCACCGTGCCTGAAGATTTTAAGGTGGGGGCCTCAGGCAAACAGATAAAAACTGTTCCTGATGATGAGAAAAAAACAGTAACTTATACTTATTACCAGGAAAATATTCATGATTTTGCCTGGACAGCAGACCCTGATTTCATCAAAGTCGAGCGTAATTTTATCGCAGATAAAGAAGTAAGCCTTGAAGAATACGAAGAAGTCGCCCGCATGCTTCAGCTTCCCCTGGAAGAGGTAAAGCTTCCTGATGTCAAGATGATTCTTCTCATAGAACCCGAGCATAAACGACAGATCGACCGCCATTTTAAAGCCTTGAGGATGGCCATAAAGTATTACGGCCTCTGGTATGGTCCGTATCCTTATGAAACCGTGACCATGGTTGACCCTCCTTTCAGGACTCGCAGCGGAGGAATGGAATATCCGACCTTTTTCACCGCCGGGACACGTATCTTAACAAGCAAAAAGGTGCTTTCTCCTGAAGGAGTTATTGTCCACGAGTTCGGACACGGATACTGGTATGGGTTATGTGCGAATAATGAATTCGAGGAGGCATGGCTTGATGAAGGGATCAACAGCTATTCTGATGGAAAAGTTTTAGCTGTAGCATACGGACCGAGTGCCATACCTATGTCGTTTAAAAGGATTCCTCTCTCCTGGTTTTGTAAACTTCCTGAATACTACAACTATGAATTAGAGAGGGCTGCGGCAATAAATGTTGTGGAGCTGGATCCGATTACGACTGTTTCCTGGAAATTTCATGACAGAGGAAGCTACGGATTAAACGTCTATGATCGTGCCTCTGTCTGCTTACATACTCTGGAAGGATTGGTTGGAGAAGAGATGATGCTCCGAATTCTGCGAACATTTCAGATGCGTTTCCGATACAAGCATCCCCAGACCCAGGATTTCATCGATGTCGTTAATGAAGTAACAGGAAGAGATCTGAGCTGGTTTTTTGAAGAATTGTTTTTTGGTACTTTAAACTTTGATTATGGGATATCTTCAGTCGCATCTAAAGAGAAAAAAAAGTATGTTCGAGGGGTTTTTGATGTCGATGGGAGAAAAGAAGAGATTACTTCAAAGAGAATAAAAAAAATGGAGAAAGAAGATAAAAAATCCGACGATAAAAAGTATTACGTCACAGAGGTAAAAGTCAGGCGGTTTGGTGAAGCCCGGGTGCGGGGCGATACAGTTATGAAACTTAAAGTCGTATTTGAAGATGGCTCAGAAGAAGTAATAAACTGGAGAGGACAAGAAAGATGGAAAAAGTTCACTTTTGAAAAGCCGGCAAAGGCCAAGTATGCTCAGATCGATCCAGACAATATCTGGCTTGTTGATTCCAACCTAACAAATAATAGTCTCAAGAGGAAGCCGTCTCGAAAGGGTATTTTTAAGGTGGCCACTGAACTTCTCTTCTTAATACAGAATTACCTTCAATGCGCCGCGTCCCTAATCTGAAAGGAAAGGAGAAGGAAATGAAAATTCTTAATACATTCGAAAAAGGATTTCAAACCACCAATAAAAGATTAAAAATGGTGGTTTATCTGTGGCTCATAAATTTTATATATTCAGTGCTGCTCGTCACTCCTGTTTATTTTTTGCTAAAAAAAGATTTATCCGGCTCGCTCATGGCTGACCAGATAATAAAAGGGACGAGCTTACTATGGCTGGGTGATATCATATATAAATATCAGGATGTATTTCCGGCCCTGGTGGGATGGTTTCTTATCCCGGGAATTTTCTTCATGCTGCTCTATATTTTCCTGTATGGAGGCATAATCGGCAGGATTGCTGCCCAGGATGAGAAAATGAAAATGACAAGTTTTCTGGCTGATTGCAGCAAGTATTTCTTCACCTTTTTAAGGGTTTTCTTGATATCGCTCGTAGCCTATTTAGTGGTTTTTGGAGGCATTCACAGTATTATTTCTGCTTTATTTAACCTTTGGAAAAAAAGCGCCTCAACAGAATGGCCGCTTATTCTTTCATCCATTCTTGAGTTTCTGATTCTGGTTCTCCTTTTTTCGATTGTAAGGATGTTCTTTGATTATGTCAGAGTGAGACTTGTGGTTGAGAAGAGCAAGAAGACGATAAGAGCAACGCTCCTCAATGTAACTTTTATCGGAAAACGGTTTTTTAAGGCCTGGTTTCTGTATCTTCTCGTAGGATTGATTACTGCTGTTTTTGGCGTTATTTATCTTGCTGTATACCAGCTTTTACCAAAGATAGGGATTCTCCTGATTGTGGGCTTTATCTGGCAGCAGACGTATGTCCTCTCGAGAATGTGGACGAAAATATTGTTCTATTCTACAGAGTATCATTTCTTAAATTTTCATAAAGAGTAAGCTCAGGATAATATTTATTCCAAATTTCTTACATCCCAAAACGAACCTTTTTGGACTATAGTGCGTCTATAAGGTTAAATGGTGCATCTTAATGATTTATATAATATTTAAGGAGGAGTCTATGAAATTAAAGAAAGTATTTGCAATCATTCCTTTTTTCGCTCTTTTGATTTTGTTCCTTTCTTCCCTTCCTCTCACCGCTGAAGCTTCCTCTGGTTCTGGTGACATTCTTTCTGCACTTTTCGGCAAGGAAGAAAGTGAAGAATTCTCCAGGGTATTGCCCCTAAAACCTGGTGGAACTTTTAATCTCAAGAACGTAAACGGTTCCATCACCATCACGACCTGGAAGGAAGACAAAGTAGACATTAAAGCCCTGAAAACTACCAAGGGCGATCCTGATAAGCTGAAGGAAGTAAAAATTGAAGTAGAGGCAACCACAAACTCTGTATCTGTAAATACAATCTTTCCCAAATGGAAAAATATTAGAGTAAGCGTAAATTATGAAGTTAAAGTTCCCCAGGGAGTAAATCTCGGTAAAGTAAGATCAACAAACGGAAGTGTTTACATAACTGGGCCGGTCGGACATACTAACGCCTCTACCACTAACGGAAGAATTGAGCTGGATGGGGCAAAAGGCACTATATCCCTTTCCTCCACCAACGGAAGAATAGAAGCAGTGAATATTAGAGGAGAACTTGATGCACACACAACAAACGGGACGATTGTGCTGGAGATGCTTTCTTTTGAGGACACAATAAAAGCAAAAACCACGAATGGCAGTATTACTCTAAGGGTTGGTTCTTTAGAGAAAGTTAATGCTGATTTTAATGCCAGAACAGTAAACGGAAGTATATCTTTGGATTTACCTGTTACTCTTAAAAGTATGAAAAAATCAAGACGCAGTCTTGAAGGTCAAATTGGTCAGGGAGGACCTGAGATCTCGCTCAGGACAACAAACGGTTCGATTAAGATTACAAAATAAGAATTTAGTTCTTCTCTTTCTTCAAAATAAACAGAAAGCAATCATTTCATCCATCTATACCTTCTAGACTTTGAGATAATCCTTCTTAATTAGGGCTATATATTAACAGTAGTCTTATTTCGAAGCAATTGTTCTCTTATATTGTTAGTGGACGAATAAATGAGCAATATGAATTTATAACAAAAAAGGGGCCTTGAATGAAGGGGGATATCCCGATTTTATGTGTCCCCATTTTAAGTTTTCTTTTTTCTTTTTGCCATAAGGATTTGAGTCCGATATAATTACGAACTACATAAAATTAATTTGGAGGTAAAGCATGAAGTTTAGAGGTTATTTTGTCGAAGACATACCTCGTCGAAAATTTCTCAAGATGAGCCTTAAAGGAGGAATTGCGCTGGCAGCAACGCCTGCTCTTATGACAGAACTTTTATCTTATAAGGGCTCAGAAAAAGCTGGAGCTAAGTTGACGCTGGATCCTCAAATCCTGAAAAAAACCATAAAGCATGCCCTTGAAAAAGGTGGTGAATTTGCAGAGGTATACGTGGAAAACAGAATTTCTCGCAGTATATTGATGGAGGAATCTAAATTCAAGAGTGGAGTATTCGCCTTAAGTCAGGGCGCAGGCGTAAGAGTCATATCTGGAGATAAGACTGGATATGCATACACAGACGATATCACCGAAGAGAAGCTCATGAATGCTGCTGAAGACGCCTCTTTTATTGCCAGAGGGACTAAAGCAACAGGCCCTGTGGATTTAAAGAAAGCCAAAAGGAAATCTTTTATTACAGTCAAGCTTCCTCTTGAAGGAGTGGCAGACGAGAAGCGCCTCGAGGTTATGAAGCGAGCCAACCAGGCTGCTTTGGATTATGACCCAAAAATTAAGATGGCTTCAATCAGCTATTATGATGAGACCAGAGGCAGAACCGTTGCCAATAGTGAAGGACTCCTGTTGAGTGATGAGCTGCCGCTTCTGTTCTTTATCGTTCAAACCCTGGGCGTTGGAAAAGACACTCGCCATATGGGACGAGAGAGACTCAGCCGCCATTCTGGATTTGAAATGTTTGATGAAGTCAGTCCCGAAGAGGTAGCGCAAACATGTGCTCGAGAATCAATTGCCATGCTTGAGGCCAAAGATGCTCCGGCAGGAATAATGGATGTTGTCATGCAAAACGGATGGGGCGGCGTTCTTATCCATGAGGCTGTAGGGCATCCTCTGGAAGGAGATGGTATCGCCAGGAAGACCGGAGTTTTTACGAGCAAGATGGGAAAGAAAGTGGCCAGTGATGTTTTTACCATGGTGGATGATGGAACTTTGCCCAATTTCAGAGGAACTACAAATTTTGATGATGAAGGAACCCAAATGAAGCGGAATGTTTTGATAAAAGATGGAGTTCTTATGAAATACATGACCGATATACTTTCAGCAAAGCAGCTGAAAATGGAGCGTACCGGAAATGGAAGGCGCGAAAGTTTCCGTTACATCCCGATTCCTCGTATGACAAATACTTTTATCGAAAAAGGGAAGGATAAACCTGAAGATATTCTCGCCTCCACCAAGAAAGGTTTGTATGTCCAGAGCCTTAGCGGAGGAAGTGTTAATCCCATAACAGGGATGTTCAATTTTACCTGCCGCGAAGCTTACTTGATTGAAGACGGAAAGAAGACGACTCCTGTCAAGGGAGCAACTCTTATCGGAAGCTGCCTGGATGTCATCGTAAACGTAGATGCGGTCGGGGATAATCTTGCTTTTGGTCCAGGAATTTGTGGTAAGGGACAGGCAGCCGAGGTATCGGCCGGACAGCCCACTGTGAGGATTCGTGGCATAAACGTGGGCGGCAGCAGGGCAAGAAGATGAATAAATCGAGAGAAAGGAGATAATCATGGACTATAAAGGATTATCAGAACAACTTGTTAAGAAATGTTTGAAGCTGGGCGCCGATGAAGCAGAGGTTTACATAGAATCAGGACGTAACCTCAACATCAGAGTGCGCAACGGGGAAGTAGAAACGGTTCAGGAGGCAGGTTCTCACGGCGTCGGTTTTAGAGTCTTCGTCCAAAAAAGGATGGCTTTTTCAAGCTGCAATGATTTTTCAGATAAAGCCCTGGAGAATTCTATAGAAAGTGCAGTCAGGTTTGCTAAGAACACGACTCCTGATGAGAATAATGTGCTTCCTGATGATAAAGGGATAACAAAAGTTGGAATGCTCTACGATCCCCAGATAAGCCAGATCCCTAAGGAGAAGAAAATAGAGATGGCCAAGAAAGTAGAGAAACTAGCTATGAAAGACACCCGTATCACAAAGAGCAGCGGTGCCAGCTACTCAGAAGGAGAAAAAGAGATTTTCCTGGCTAACTCGAACGGGTTGAGTAAGAGTTCAAAAATTTCGGTTTGTTCTTATGGCGTTTATGTTGTGGCGGAGAAAGGAGAGCAGAAATCTTCAGGAGGGGAGTACTGTTCGAGGCGGTTTTTTGCTGATTTGAAGCCACCCGAAGAAATCGCAGAAAAAGCAGCAAAAGAGGCTTATGAAATGCTCGATCCTCAAATGGTCGAAACGCAAAAAGCTACGGTTATTTTTGATCCTGATGTGGCCAGGGCAATTTTAGGAGGAATTTTAGCTGCCATAAACGGTGAGCGTGTTCTTCAAGGAAGAAGCTTTCTGGCAAAAAAGATGAACCAGAAGATTGCCTCAGAATTGATAACGATCATCGATGATGGCACCAGGCCAAAAGGATTGGGTAGCAAGCCCTTTGATGGAGAAGGCGTCCCGACTCAAAAAAGGATAATTGTCGATCGAGGCATCCTTAAGGGTTTTATGTATAACACCATCGTTGCTAAAAGAGCAGGTGTGAAGAGCACTGGAAATGCCTCAAGACGCGGTTTTACAAGTCTGCCGGGTATTGGTGCCCATAATTTTTACATGGGAGCAGGAAAGAGCTCTTGCGATGAAATTATCAAGAAGACAGAAAAGGGGCTTTTGCTTAAGGGTGTTACCGGTTACGGCATAGCGTCGGTCAGCGGAAATTTCAGCGGAGGAGCTTCTGGTTTTTGGGTAGAAAACGGGAAGATAGCCTTTCCGGTGAGAGGTTTGACCATAGCCGGATCCGCATTTGAAATGCTTAATAATATCGATATGGTTGGAGATGACCTTGACTTAACTCGAAGCTTCACAGCCCCCACATTCCGCATCAAGTCAATGCAAATTGGAGGCAAATAAAAAAGGGACATATAAAAGGGGACAGGCTACTTTTTCTTTTTTATATATTCCAGCGAAAGGAAATTTTTATTAAGAAAATATTATCTCCTGGAGCTGTAAACAGGTCTCCCATATCACGTCTGAAATTGAAATCTCCGGGATTTGCCTCGTCCGCGCGATTCTGTGTCCAGACAAAATAGAGTATAGAACCAGGCAAATACTCCCACCTCAGAACAATGGTGCCTCGGAGGGATTTGAAGTTAAAATCTGGATTCTCAAAAGAAAAAACTGGTGCTGGTCCAGGCCCATCAGGATCAACTGAATATTCTTCATCGGAATCGGAATAAGAGATCGTGGATCCGTCTTCGCCAAAGAGATTGTACTCATATTTTTTTGGACTGGCGAGTTCTTTGAATTGGTTATACTTTCCTACTGCCAGAAGAGGCTGGAGATAGAGCTGCAAGCTCAACCTGGGGGTGAAAGTCCAGTCCAACCTGATGTTGCTTGATAGCATTCTCTGAAAATAGCCGCCAAAAACGTATCGACTTCCAAATGTTTCAGCCATCAACGGATCATCCACTTTAGTTACCCATTGGATACTCGATTTTCGAACATAATAGCCCGGGCCAAAAGAGAAACTGATGTTTGTCCTTGGTTTCCAGCGTAGAGAAACATCGCCGCTCCAGCTGTAGCCATCTGTTGGCCTTGAATAGTAATTTTCGTGCGCTGAAATAACTATTGGTTTCCGGCTGTCAGTACTGAAGCCGAGGTTAATCTGATAGCCGGATGGAATGAGGGCTAGAGGCCCTCCTCTTGTTAAAGTGTTGCTGATGGTTTTGGGATTATAGGCAAACATCGTGTTAAATCGCCAGTAATTTAGAAATTGGCCGTCAGCAGCAACCAGATATCCATCCCAGGTTTTATTACCGCCAAAGTCATAGTTTCGGAAAGGTCCGCCGATAATATTCCAGTTGCGGAAGATTTTTCCCGGGTGGGGCCAATAATAGCCGAGAAGAAGATGGGCGTTGATTGTGTCAGAGGTTCCATGTTGGAATCCGACATCATTCGGGTCAAAACCTGGAGACAGCGCACCAAAAGCCGCATTAAAAAGAAAATTACCCTTTTGCTTGTTTATATAGAATCTTCCCCCCCAGCCGCTGAGAGAAGTCGCTTCTTCGTTCACCTCAACATGGGTAGCATCCGGCCGCTGGTAATAATGTAGAGAAGATTGTTGTAACTCCAGAATTGTTGTTTGGCTTCCTTCGACCCGGGTACCCCCAATCCAGCCGCCAGTAACCCAGGTTTTATTCTTATCAAGAAACGTCCAGCCATCAATGGCCAGAGAGAAAGCATTTTTGTTTAAAATGCCCTCAAGGTTTTCATTACTTAAATCCCGGACAACAGAGGTGGCAATAAAGCCGAGCCCTTGTTTTCCCTCATTAAACTCTCTCAGAGTCCTGAGCACTCCATAATAAGAAAAAGGTTCCACTTCTTCTTTAAAGCGTTGTCCGTCAGAATCAATCTCCGCATATTCCCTCGCCGTCAGGGCATTGATGAATCCTATGTTCCAGCCTTTTCCTACTTTACCTGTGAGTTTAAAGGCACCTAATATTGTCGACCTGTCAGGAAAATTCACATGGCCGTCCTGTTCGACATCGCCCTGGGGAGCCCTGCCAATCCGGCGGCTGTAGAAGAAAGAAGGCGAGCTCCAGTTTATATTGGCATTGCTGGTCGCTCCCCCTCGGCCAAACTGGTCAAAGATATTTGAACCTTCGATAAAAAACGGTCTCTTCTCCGAAAAGTATGTTTCATAATCACTCAGGTTGATCACAGCCGGGTCAACCTCAACCTGCCCGAAATCAGGATTAACGGTTGTATCCAGCATTAAGTTGCTTTTTAATCCGATCTTAAGGTCGAATCCTGTATTTCCTAAATATTTATTTCCTGTCTCAAAAGGGTTGCCTGACTCTTCAGGGCTGTATTGAGCCTGGACAACAGAGTAGGGAAGGAACTCAATGAGCCGGCCAGGACGAATATCCTGGATTCCCAAAAGTTTGGCAAAATGGGAGACATAGCCGCTGTCTTCTTTGGGAACCCAAACAAAGCCGATTCTCTCGTTTTTCCGCTTGATAACTCTGCGAAAATTCACTCCCCATACATATTCATCTTTCTTCGGAAAACGCAGTTGATTATAAGGGATTCTGATTTCAACAGTCCAACCTTCCTCATCGATCAGAGCTTTCCATTCCCAGATACCATCCCAGGTCGAATCATTCCATTCATCATTTAAAAGTGTCCAGTCAACGATGGAGCCGGCAGGATTTACAGCAAACTGGTAACCGGAGCGCCGGTCATAATAGGGATCTACAGCAAATATAAACCAGTCAGAGTCGACAAAATCATCCCGGCGTCCCAATCGGCTTGTAATCAATTCCGGCTGCGAATCATACAGGCGAGCAGCCACATAAAGAGATTTTTCGTCATACGCTACCCAGACCTTAGTTTTTTCAGTGGGCTGGGCGCCGTCAGTCGGATCAGACTGGATAAAGTCACTGTATCCTTCTTCCTGCCAGGCTGTTTCCTCTAAAACACCATCAATATTAATTGGTCCGTTGGCTCGGATAGCGTGAACAGTCTTTTGTGCTTGAGGAGTGGGGGGCTGAGCTAATAAAAATAACGGTAATAATAGAATAACTATGATTGCAGACTTTTTCCCCATATGATAGCTCCTTGTGCAAGATCGCTAATTAAAAAAATATTATTATTCATCAGGTTCATTTATTAATACGTCAAAAAATACAAAAAGGATGCATATATATCTAATACGCATCAAAATACTTTTTGTTTACAAAAATAGCGAAGAACGCTAAAAAAGGAAGGCCTTGCGGAACACAAGCTTTAAGAAAAGGAGATAATGATTCCTTTTTTTACTTTAAGGTCACTGTTTTCGAAAGGTATCCACCTTTGAGGGAATCGTAGATTATTTTTATACTGCCTTTTCCTTTGACCAGCAAGCGGTAGTCGACCTTGCCAAAACCGGGAACTCCTGATTCAATCCAAATGAAATCTTCGCGAGTTTTGACTTTTCGCGTAATTCCACGGAAACGATCAGTCAACTGGCCTGAGGCAAGAAGTTTGACATCCTTCCCCTCAACTTTGATCCGATCCGCGCGATGCAGCTTTTTCTCATGAGCCATAGCAGAGATAGAAGGAGTTACTCTGGTATTTTTGACAGAGATATCTATTTGATAGAGGTTCCTCTCCAGCTTTTTAACTGCTAATTTATCAAAAGCGAGACGAGGCAGTTGGTCAGCATGGAAGAGACAGAAGGCTGCATTACGGTGGCAGGTATCAGCCAACTGGAAAAGAGGCGGCACCCTGGTTCCGTAGATTTTAACTCCGCCAATTTCAATATCGCCGTAGAGAGGATGCTTATACGGTGTCCAATCAGAAAATTGTTCGCCTAAAAGCACCAGGTCATGGTAAGTCATTTCTTCAAGTCTTTCTGCAAGGGAACGCATTCTCCTTAGCTCCTCATCTTCTTCTTGCTCACCCGTTTCTTGCCCGCCCACAGGAAAGAAAAAATATGGATCCATATCTAACTCGTTGCTGAAGGTGTAAATGCCAAGAACGCTGTAAAGGAAATCAATGCTTCCGCCATAGACTGTGTACAGATCCTTGTAAACAATTAAATAGTTGTAGCCAGGAATAATTTTTTCACCTTTTTTCCCGATGTAGTCATAGATTTTTTTATCAGCTATGGGATATTCACCCATATTTTTTGCCCCGGGTCCTCTAAGAATCATACCGCCGGTATTGTGGAAATTTTGTCCCCCCATAATGTTTGGATGGGCGAGAAGGAAATCGCGGGTGGCTTTTGTCTCCGGAAAGCAGAAGGGATAGTCGCCTGCGCCACGCTGGACATAATTGGGCTGCCAGTTAAAAGCGTAATTGCGGTTCATGTCATATCCACCAAGTCCGTCCTCGTTTATGCGGCCATCACCATCGTTGTCGATTCCTTCATCGTCTAAAAGGGTATATTCACCTTTTTCTCCCGGTCTTACAGGAATCATAACTCTGGGATCATCAGGATGGGCTTTGTAACGACCATTCGGGTCTTTTTTTCTCATTTGGGTGATGAAACCGTCTCCATCCAGATCTTCAGGTCCGTCTTCATCCGCAACACCGTCGCGGTCACTATCGTATGGAATGAGCCCTGTACGATATGCTTCTGCCTTGTTGATGAAGTAATCGCGGCTGTCGGGATTCATGGTAAGTATTAAATAGAATGCTTTTTCATCAAGCAGGCGAGTGGCAAGCTCTGTCTTTCCATAATTCTTCAGCAGATACCAGACTGCATATAAAGCGACCTCTGTTCCCTGAATCTCATTGCCGTGTATGTTGCCGTCAATGTAAAAGCCAGGTTTATGCACTGCTGGCCCCGTCTTAGGATTATTGAGAATAACAGCCCAAATATCGCGTCCCTGATGCGATTTTCCGAGTGATATAACTTTCATTAACTGCGGATTGGCTTTTTCCAGAGCCTTAAGGGCTTTTGTGAGTTCTGCATGGTCATAAAAATGGTCAAAAGAAAGCTTAACCTCAGCCGCAGATATCGTTTTTGGAGTAAAGAATGTTAGACAAAGAACAGTGCCGATAAAGACTAAAAAGATTTTATTTTTACGCATTTTTTCCTCCATATTATTGAAGGACGACCGTCGTCGTCACAGTGTCAAGCTTTGGAGTTTTAGCAGATATCGTGATTTTTGAACCTTTTCTACCTCTTATTGTCCATTCCGCCTTTTTTGTATCTCCGCTTCCTCCGATAGAGGGGATGCTAACTAGCGAGTGCCCGGAAAAGATATACTGCCCTTTGCTTGTTTTGAGCTGAACTCTTATTGGCCAGGAAGTTCTTGCTCGTACTCCCTGGGCGGTTGAAGTCGGAAACCAGCCAGTATTGGTGAAGTATGCCGTAACCTGATACAGGCCATCTTCAAGAGCTTCGACCTTGGTCTCTTTTATCTCAAGACGGGGAAGACGACCCATTAGATCAATATAGAAATCGGTATGGAAGGCGATCGTCTTTTCTATTTCAAATGGGGGAGGTGTCGTTTTCAAAAAAGGGATAAATCCGCCTATCTCCACATTGCCTAAGGTCGGGTGTTTGTAAGGCTTCCAGTCAACAAATCCTTTTCCCTTGAGTACCGAATCAGACCACTTAAGAATGTAGGAATCGGGATGTTCGCCTTCTTTGACTGCGGGTCTTTGGGGCATTTTTTCCATCATCTGGACCATCCTTTCAGGCGTGACTCGTCCGGATTTTACCATGTTCATTAACATCGAGGCGTTGAAATTTGGCGGGGCACCCTGTTCTTTGAGAAAAGCTGCAATCTTTTCCTCGCCAAGTGCCAGGAATTCTTCAGACGACATGGATTTCAGTTTTTCAACTGTCAAAGCATCCTTAGCTTCAGGTTCTTTCTCAGGCTCTGGTATTCCCCATAGATCTGAAGAAAAGACCTGGACGCCATACTGGTAATAGCAGTAGGCAATAAAGGACCCTTTGCCTACACCTTTGGCTTTTTTTTCTGGATAGGCGAGCTTTGCTTTTTTCAATCCATCTTTGTAATCTTTCTGAACCGCTTCTATGTACGGACTATCTTTTTTGTCGATGCTCATGGCAGGTCCCAATCCGAGGAACATGGCTATCATGCTTTCATTGATTTCCATGCCTCCGAAAATTGGCATCTCCTTAAGGATGTTTATGAGTTCCTTCATGTCGTATTCTTTATCGGCCTCCAATCCAAGAAAAGAGGCAAAACGCTGGGGAACTTTGACTTTAGCTCCGGCTACCTTTGCCCGGCCTGTTTGCTGGAGATTGAGAAATGTGTTTTCAGTTGAGAAATTCAAGACCATCGCTATGTTAGGGTGGGAAACGAGAAATTTTACAAGAGCAATTGTTTCTTTTTGAGAGACCGGCCAGAGGCCGGCAGCTTTGACATAATACTCAAAGTCATGGGGGAAATTACGGTTTATTTCAGCCCCTCCGGGAGGATCTTCGTTGTAGTTTCCATCCATATCATTGTCCAGTCCCTCTGTGTAGATTTTATAAATTCCTTTTTCGCCTTTCTTCGGGTCAGCCTTTCGCATTAAACGAGGTTCCTTTGGATCTGGAATCATTTGCCCTTCTGGATCTTTGACTCTCATTTGAGTGATAAGACCGTCTTTGTTCAGATCGTCAGGGCCATCCTCATCGATTAATTCATCTAAATCATCATCAACGGGATTATTATTCCTCCGACGCTCAATACGTATTCGAGCAAAGAAGCTATAGGCAGCATCAGGATTAAGGAGCGGAGCTACATAGACCGTTCTTCTTTCGAGAAGTGATGTAATTTTGCTGTCAGAGCCGTATTTGGTCAAAAGTTTCTGGATGAGCGAGAGAGCGGCTTCGGTTCCTACTGGGTGAACACCTTCTATGTTTGCCGATACGAACACAGCCGGCCTGGAATCAGGATCAGGACTGCCCTTAGCGGGCGCGGCAATTCGAAAGACAAACAAATCATTTTTTCCTGAGCTCTTTCCGATGCTTATGACTTTAGTAAGCTGGGGGTACTTTGAACTCCAGGATTTAAGAAAAGAATTGACTTCTTTTGGCGTGTGGTAGATGTCAAAAGAAAGTTCTCCTGGTTGAGCAGCAAGAACAAAAGCCATGCTCAAGAAAAGAAAAAGAGAGCAAATCAGACGATGAGACATTCCTACCTCCTTTTTTGGAGTTTATTGGATGAAAAAAACTAGCATATAAATTAATCCTCACGAGAAAAGAAAGAAAAAGCTATCATTTAATTCTTCGATAGTAAAGAAAAAAAAGTAAAAAGTCATAAAATTATTTTCTTTTCCAATAATTTTATATAGAATAGAATGTTTTTCCTAAAAAGCATTTTTTTAACTCAAGGAAATTCTTTAAACGAAAAAGGAGAAGTCATGAAGAAAGCCAGCTTATTTGTCATCCTGGGAATTATTCTCTCTTTTATTTGTTTTTCTCTGGATACATACGGACAGAGCGCTGATAAAATCGGCAAATTGTATGAGAAAATCAAATGGAGATGCATCGGACCTGCAGTTATGGGAGGCCGCACAGTGGATATCGATGTCGTAGAAAAAGAGCCTTGGATTATCTACGCAGCCATAGGTCCGAGTGGCGTCTGGAAATCAGTGAATAACGGCATCACATGGGCGCCTGTTTTTCATAAAGAAAACACAGTCTCTGTGGGTGATATTGCTATCGCTCAATCTCATCCGGACATTATCTGGGTAGGAACAGGAGAAGCAACATGTAGGAACAGTGTCACCATAGGGGATGGCGTGTATAAATCCATCGATGGAGGAAAGAAATGGAAGAACATGGGCCTTAAAAATACCCGCCATATTAGCCGAATAGTAATTAATCCCGGAGATCCGAATATTGTCTATGTGGCTGCTATGGGACATCTATGGGGCCCGAACAAGTGGCGGGGCGTCTATAAAACTATGGACGGCGGAAAAACATGGAAGAAAATTTTGTATATAAACGAAGATACTGGCGTTGCAGATTTAGCCATCGATCCTTCAGACAGCCTCACTCTTTATGCTGCTACCTACGAACACCGCCGGCTTCCCTATTATTTTTCAAGCGGTGGTCCAGGGAGCGGGCTTTATAAGACAACAGATGGTGGAGGAACCTGGACGAAGCTTACAGAGGATTTACCAGAAGGAGTGATGGGAAGAATAGGAATCGATGTTTCCCGGAGTAATCCTAATGTCGTTTATGCCCTTATCGAACACGAGGATGGTGGAATCTGGCGTTCAGAAGATAAGGGGAAAAGCTGGAAAAGGACCTGCGACAACGAAACCTATAAGCGGGTAAATTCCAGGCCTTTTTACTACAGCCAGATTCGCATTGATCCGGGCGATGATAAGGTCATTTATGTTTTCTCTGGAGGATCCTATGTCTCAAAAGACATGGGCAAGAAATTTAAGCCAATTTCTGGAGGAACCCATCCTGACCATCATGCTCTCTGGATAGATCCATCCAATCCTCTTCACCTGATCGATGGAAATGACGGCGGTATAGATATCACTTACGATGGTGGGAAAAACTGGCATCCTATCCAGCACATGGCTCTGGCTGAAGTTTACCAGATTGGGTTTGATATGAGAAAACCATATTATGTCTACTGCGGCTTGCAGGACAACGGCAGTTGGGGAGGACCGAGTGCCAGCATAGACACTGCGGGGATTACAAACGCTGATTGGTATACGATAGGTGGAGGAGACGGATTTTACGCTCAAGTAGATCCCACTGACCCAAATATCATTTACAGAAACTATCAAATGAATGGATTGTCGCGTTTTGATTTGAGGATTAAAATAGGCAAAGCTGTCAGACCCCAAGCTTCTATCAAAGAACCTCCTTATCGTTTCAACTGGAATTCACCAATTTACATTTCCCCTCATGACCCGAAAACTGTTTATACAGGAGGAAATTATTTATTCAAGACCACCAATGGCGGGCATAGTTGGGAAATAATCAGTCCGGACCTTTCAACGAATGACCCAAAGAAGCAAAAAGATTCGGGCGGTTCCATAACCAAGGATAATACCGGAGCTGAAATCCATTGTACGATAATCACTATTTCTGAATCACCTGTAGAGAAAGGAGTCATCTGGTGCGGAACTGACGATGGAAATGTCCAGATAACTCGTGATGGCGGGAAAACATGGAAAAATGTTGTAAAGAAAATTAAAAACCTTCCTCCGAACACGTGGTGCTCTCGTATCGAAGCATCCCATTTTGAGGCAGGGACAGCCTATGCTGCTTTTGATGGCCATCGCCATGATGATTATGGAACCTATGTTTATAAAACCACGGATTACGGCAACACCTGGAAATCCATCAAGGGAAACCTGCCTTTTGGTTGGGTACATGTAATTCGGGAGGATTTGAAAAACAAAAACCTTCTTTTTGTAGGGACAGAATTCGGGATTTATGCCTCCCTTGACGGTGGCCTAAGCTGGTTTTCGCTCAAGAATAATTTGCCGACCGCGTCTGTGCGGGACATTGCTATACATCCTCGAGAGAATGATCTGATTATCGGAACGCATGGGATGGGAGTTTGGATCATGGATGACATTGCTCTTCTCCAGGAGATGACAGAAGAAGTATTTAATTCTGGCTCTTACTTGTTTAATATCCGGCCTTCAACTCAATTTCTGCGGTCAACCACTCGCGAATATTTCAGCAAGCAGATTTATGCTGCTAAAAACCCTTCTTTCGGTATGACCATAACCTCTTACTTTAGAACGAAGCCCGAAGAGAGGCCTGAAGTTTTTATAAAAGACAGTAAAGGCGATACAATATTCAAACTCAAGCTTTTAAAAAGAGAAGGTATTCAGAAAAATACGTGGAACTTGCGGTATGTTCCTAAGACAAAGGAAGGAAAAGAGATTAAGTCCTCAGGTATAGGGTTTATCGAATCGCCTTTTGTTGCGTCCGGAGAATATACGGTTGAATTGGTAGTCGGAGACCAGAAACTGATGAAAAAAGGAATTGTTTACCCCGATCCAAGGTTTCAAATGAAAGAGGAAGAAAGAATTGTCCAGAGCGATAAAATCGTTGAAGTCATGGCTCATTCAAAGAAAATGGGCTTATCTGTCACAGCTACAAATAATATAAGGCGGCAGCTTGAGAAGTTGGATAAAGCGCTGAAGGAAAAAGAAGACACTCCAGAAATTGTTCGAACTGCCCTCAAAAATTTTGATGAGAAATTTGCCAAGTTAGAAGAAGAAATCATGCCCAAGGGATTCGGATACAGAGGCTCCATGGAAATGGCTCTCAGGGGAGGTTCTCTTTCCCAACTGGTTATGATGTTAGGCGCGTCCATCTCAGGGTATCCGTCAGTCCCGACAAAGACAGAGTTATCCCAGCTTAAGGAATTATCAGAAGCTGTGAATGCACTTGTCAGTAAGTTTAATGAATTTATGAGTGTGGAAATCCCTAAGTTGAATGAGATTCTGGAAGAGCACAGCCTCAAACCCCTTAAAGCCCCAAAAAAAGTTAGCCTATAATTTTATTTCAGGGAGGGAACTTATACCGCACGCTTTGGCATCGGAATCCATAATTTTTCGAAGCTCTTGAAGGATATCGTCATCCAAAAGAGAGGGGGGATTTTCTTTAAGAAGTCTTTCTACTTCTTCTGAAGCCCTGTCAGCAATTGATTTTTTTCCAAGCGAAACCCAATAGTCGTAGGTATCACGGTCTATTATTGCAGGAAAGGTATGTTCCTCCCTGTACCATTTTCGGGTGTGGGGCATGGTTAAAAACTGGGTTTCCTGGGTAAAGCCCTCGAATAGATTTTTAGCAATAGGCTCGTCCCGTTGAGAAATCCCTTCTATCGCTCTGCAGGCCATGCTGCAGATCTCATTATCCACTACTAGCTTTTCCAGACTCTGGCAGCTTTCAAAGTTCATCATCCCCGGACCTGAGATAACGTTAACACCGGAGAGCGCTGCCATGACAGCTCCAATTCCAGTTTCCAATCCTGCCTGAGAGTCATTGATTTTCGAATCACTCAATCCCATGTAAGCATGGGTAGGAAGGTTTAGATATTTTCCAATCTGGGTATAGGCAGAATCAATCATCATTGTCTCTATGGCTCCCATCGGAGTTGTTCCTTTTCTCATATCAAAACTGGATGGGGAGCCTCCAAAAATAACAGGAGCTCCTTTTTTTGCAAGTTGCGTGATAACTAACCCTGAGAGATTCTCTGCTACATGCTGGACAAGAGTTCCGGCAATGGTCACTGGAGATGTTGCTCCAGTCATCCCCATAGAAATAAGCTCTGAAGGAATTCCTGCCCGGGCACAATCAATAAGGCTCTGGGTGGTTAGATTGCTCCATTTCAGAGGAGGGGAGGGGCATGCATCAAAAATAGCCAGGGGTTTTTCGGCCAGGTTTTTTTCTCCGCCTCTTACCGCAGCAAGCATATCATGCATTGGCTTGAACCCTTCAACCCGGAATGTTCCGGTAACAACAGGTTTTGCCGAGAATTGAAGCCCTATATATAAGCGGTAGCTATCAGAGATTAGATCCGGAACATCGGAGCTTACAATTCCAGTGCTCTGAAAGTCAAAGTGCTCTAGACAATCCGTGAGGCGACAGAACTTAACCAGGTCTTCGCTTACAGCCTTCCTTTCCACTGATGTTTTATGGTCGAGGATCGTGATTGCAGTTGATCCCGGGTCAAAATGGACATGATCCTTTCCCACTATGAATTCTTTTTCTCCTGTTCGGTCATATAATCTGATTATTGAAGGCGAGGAGGAAAGGGAATCCTCTGCAAGCTGTTGGGTGATGTAGACCCTTTGGGCTTGCTCATCAACTCTCATTCCGGCTTCCTTAAAAAGCTTTAAGGCTTCTTCGTTTTCGACAAACACTCCTTGTTTCTCGAGGATTTCGTGGGCTTCCTCAATTATTTTTTGGATAAATTCTTTACTTAAAAATTCCAATTTAGGTCTTATTGTTTTAATCATGCATCTTTCCTTTAAATTCCATTTTTTTTCTATCAAGAAACCTTAGGACTATGCCTTCTCGTTGAAAGTTTTTGTTCTTTGTAAAAATTTATTCGAAAGGAAACGGACTTTCGAGGTACCATCATACAGGACTCTGTTAGGCGGACTCCGATGTCGGCTGCTGGCAGCATCCGGAAGATAAATCGCTGTTCCTTTATATCCCATTTTCCGTAGCCTGGGCTAAATCTTTTGCTCGGCCATAAATTCATCTCTCTTGCTTTCTCTGCCAGTATTCGATCGGATTGGATAGCCACCTCTTCAGCCGCTTCAGAACCTAAGGCGTCCAGGATTAAAGCTCTCGTCATTTCATTTTTTTCCATAAGTTTTTTGATTTCTCGTTCGAGTTCGGGTCCTATAGTACAGATACAAATTGCAACTTTCTCAGCGTCCTTAAAAATAAGATGCTTGTTCGTTTCATCATAACCGACGATCGTGTAGATGGATGCAGGATGGAGGAGATAATCTAGCTTCTCTTTTTCTTCTGTAATAAGACTTTTTATCGGTTCTTTTATTTCTGTGGGTCTTTTTTTGTATCCTATAAGTCTTAAGATCCTTTTCTCATCGAATTCGACTGTGAAATTTTCGATTTTTTCTACAGGTCCAAACATGGCCAGCTTTTATTCTCCAATCAGTTTTTTGGTAATTCTTACGGCAACCATGGCATTTTCTCCGTATCCATTGGCTCCTATATCATCAGCCCATTGTTGATTTACCGGAGCACCTCCCACTAAAACTTTATACCGGCCAGCGAGATTTTTCTCCTTGAGCATTTCTATGACTTTTTTCTGTCCGAGCATGGTTGTTGTTAAAAGAGCAGAAAGGCAGATGAAATCAGCATTTTCTGCCTCTGCTTTTTCAATGAATTTTTCAAGTTTCACATCTGCTCCGAGGTCAATTACCTGAAAACCATTGGCTGCAAGCATCGAAGCTACAAGGTTTTTGCCTATATCATGAATATCCCCCTCAACTGTGCCTATAACGACTTTTCCTTTGGATTTTGCCGAAATCTGGGCTTTTTCGAGTTCAGGCTGGAGCACTCTCATAGCTCCTTTCATACATTCAGCACTGGTTATAAGCTCTGGCAGAAAATATTCTCCTTTTTCCCACAATTCCCCAACTTTTTCGATTCCTGGCACATAGCCTTTATCTATGACTTCGTTGAGATCCAGTCTCTGTTTAATGGCCTCATTAGCCAGAGCCTCGGTTTCGTCTTTATTCCCTTCGACTATAGCCTTTCCCATTCTTTTGAGTATCTCTTCTTTGTTCATGCTCTCTCCTAATGCGCAGAAAAATATTTAAAAGAGCCAAATGATAATATTTATTGAGTAATCTTGCAAGGAAAGATCTTCCAGCCATACCTGCATGCAATATTCCAGAGCCTGGTAAAGCTTGACCTCAGGCTTGATCAACTGATGGCGCGGGTGAATCGGCTCTTTTGCGAGGGGACGATGATGACGCACTTCGCTACTCTTGTATAATGATTATCATGCCGGAGGACACACTTATTGAAGACATGTCTGCATTTGCCTTTAAATATTGAAATCAGGTTTTGACTTTAAGTTTTTTATTCATATAGAGGGGTGAGTCTGAAGGGGTGGGAAAACAATCACAAATATCACCACAAAAATCATCTTTAGGGGTCATTTACTTATGAATTCGCTTAGATAATCATGCGTATGTTGTATTTAACGCGACTATTTTATTAGAAAGGAAGAAGGATAATGAAAATGATCATCAGAAATGGACTTCGGGTCCGACACTTTTTCAGTACCAAAAGCGTAGATGGAAGAGCTAAGGTTTCCCGTCATCCCTTGCCTAGGAAAAAGCTGGTTCTTGTCTTTTTATCGGCACTGCTTCTAATCATGGCAGGTTTGTTTGAGAGTTGTAATCTTTTCCAAACCGCACAAGAATGGGTGCTTGTGAATCAAATGGGCGATACCGCAACCGTGACAGTTCCGGCAGGCACTTACACAAGCACGTTTACTGAAACTAGTAATAGTAATGGATGGTATGTTTATATTTCCGGTATGGATCCCATCCGTTTAACCATAGGAGGAAGTATAAGTGGTACCAACTGGAGATTTGTGGGCCTTACAGGCAGCGGCCCTCAAGTAAATGTTATTGGAAGCGGGACTGGAACTTCCGATGCTGCCTTCCCAGATAGTAATTCGGTCAGCGGCACAGTAACGATAAATACACAAAGTCCACTAGGTGCGACCAGTGGTACCGGTTCTTGGAGTGGGTCGAGGACGAAGTAAATCTCCTTATTATAAAAGATAGGAATTTCAACCTTTCGGAAAAAATCAGGTGAAGATAAATCATCTGTAAATCGTTTCGTGCATCGGATCTCATATCTAAGATAAAGGGCGGGCTGTTAACAGCTAATTAAACCTTTATTCTAATTATTGCCAAAGAATAATCTTATTCAACATAAAGGTGCATAATTAACATAATTTATGAATAATCCAGGTTATATATTATGCGCCTTTTTTTTTGCAGCAAATCCTTTCTAGACTATTGTAAGGCTTACTCAAAATATCCT
>SOIV01000219.1 GCA_004377005.1 Candidatus Aminicenantota bacterium
AACAAACGTAAAAGAAGAAAAAGCTATAATTTCTCTTCATCCCCATAAAATCCTTCGACAGGAATGAGATAATAAAAAAAATCATTCCTTGCTGATTCAAAAATTCCACGCGCCGAAAAAAATATCTATTGCATTCTCAAGGAATGTATGATTTTATTCATAATTCGAAGCTTAAAATGGGAGTGAAGCTATGAATTATGGATGGCTTTCTTTAATCCCTCCTCTTCTGGCGATTTTATTAGCTTTCCTCACTCGAGAACCTGTTTTTAGTCTAGCAGTGGCCTGTTTGGCAGGAGTTCTTCTGATGGGACAGGGAGCTGGTGGGTTTCCTGAGCTTTTAGCCAAAACATTGGGGGATAGAGATTTCATGTGGGTCTGTTTGATAGAGATCTGCATCGGAATACTGGTGGCTTTCTACCAGAGATGCGGGGCAGTGAATATGTTTTCCCAGAAGGTAAGATTCATAACAAAAACTCGAAAGCAAACGCAATTTCTGGGATGGATATTGGGGATGTTCATTTTCTTCAGCGATTATTTTAGCCCTCTTTTTGTCGGGCCTGTTATGCGAAAATTGACAGACCGCCATAAAATATCGAGAGAAAAACTGGCTTATATCTGCGATTCCACTTCAGCTCCTGTGAGTGTATTAATTCCCATAACAGGATGGGCTGTTTACATAAGCGGGCTTCTGGCGGGCACAGCCTATGTGGCCAGTAAAGAGGCTGGCATGTCTCTTTTTATTAAATCTATTCCCTTTAATTTTTACGCTATCTTATCTGTTATTATGGTCGGATTGATTACTCTGAAGCTTTTCCCTGAATTTGGACCCATGCGAAAGGCAGAGCGCAGGGCTATGGAAACCGGTCAAGTTCTCCGTCCGGGTTCTGTGTCGATGATGAGCTCTGAGCTAACAAACCTTCCGGTTTCTGAAAAAGGCCGACCTAATATCTGGCTGAATTTTTTTACTCCAGTGCTAATTGTGATTACTTTCAACATGGGATCTTTCATCCTTACAGGTCAAGCTCGGGTTCTAAATAGTTTCATGTTAGCTGCAGCAGCACTGGGAGCCATTATGTTTTTCCAGAGAGTGGACAACCTGAGTGGTATGATGAAATCGATGCTGGCAGGAATCAAAGGAGTCATGCCTGCTGTTTTGATCCTGGCTTTTGCTTTTGCCATAAATAGCGTAAGCCGAGAAATGGGAGCTGCCCAGTATATAATAAGTGTAACTGAGGGATGGTTTAATCCTGGGATTTTGCCATTTTTGGTTTTCATACTCAGTGCTTTTATAAGCTTCGCAACCGGAACTTCTTGGGGAACATATGCCATCGTTATTCCGATTGCTGTGCCCTTAGCTTTTGAATTCAGCCAGGGGCAGGTAACAACTCTTGTTTTAGGGACTATTGCTGCCACAGCTGGAGGAGGAGTGTTTGGGGATCACTGCTCTCCTCTCTCAGATACCACAGTCCTTTCTTCTTTGGGTAGCGCTTGTGACCATATGGACCACGTGAGAACTCAGATCTCTTATGCTTTGGTAGTGGCATTTGTTGCTTGCATCATTTATCTGATTATAGGAATGTTTTAGAGGAGAAATGAGACGGTTTCTTGTAATGGGCGCAGGAAAGATGGGGATTGTTTTGGCCAAAGACCTTATTGAGTCTGATAATCGAAACAAGGTTACTCTTGTCGATATCAGCTCAAAACGGCTACAAAAGGCCAAGAAATTTATTAAAAGCGAAAGGTTAATTCTTCTTAAAAAAGATGTGGAGAAGGAGAAACAGAGAGAAGATATTTTTGAAGGACAGGATGTTGCTTTAGCTGCTCTTCTCCATAAACATAGTCTTTTAGCACTAGAGACAGCGATCCTTAAAGGAGTTCATTTTGCAGATTTAGTAGGGGAGAAGCCCTTAGATCGCCTTAAATATGATAGCGAGGCCAAGAAAAAAAAGGTAACTATCATTTCTGGTTTGGGAGTTTCTCCAGGCATCACCAATATTTGTGTGGGAAGGGCTGTTCATCTGCTTGATGAGGTAGAAAAAGCCATGATTTATGTAGGCGGCAATCCTGTTCATCCTAAGCCACCCCTTAATTATAGGATTGTGTATGCGGTTGAAAGTGTTCTCGATTTTTATGAGAGGAAAGCTTTGATTCTTAAGAAGGGAAAAATAAAAGAAGTCCCACCCTTATCAGGAATAGAATCCATCCAGTTTCCTCATCCTTTTTCGGAGATGGAATGCTTTTACACAGACGGCCTAAGTTCTCTTGCTCATACAATGCAGGGGAAAATAAAAGGAGAACTTGCCGAAAAAACGATTCGCCATAAAGGCCATGCTCAAGGCATTAAAATTCTTAAAGAATGCGGCTTTTTTTCGCGTCAACCAATCAAACTTCATAACACGAAGGTCATTCCTCGAGAACTCCTAGAGGTCCTTTTAGATTCAAAGATGAAATTAGGAAAAGAAAGAGATGCGACTTTGCTGAGGATAGTTGTCGAAGGGAAGAAATCAAGCAAGCCCACAACCCATATCTTTGAAATGATAGACCTTTATGATTCAGAGAAGGATTACACTTCCATGGGAAAAACAACGGGCTTTCCTGCTTCTATTGCCGCTCAGATGATTGCTTCGGGGAAGATTGCCCAGAGAGGAAGTCTCTTTCCGGAAGAGATCTTTCAGTCCGAATTGTACCAACCTCTCATGGATGCTTTGAAGGACCGAGGGGTGGTTGTCACGCATAAAGTCATTTCAGGGGGTGATTTTTAATAAAAATATTGCTTTTTTTTTGAGGTCTGATATAATTAAATCAAACCTTGTTTTGCTGGCTGGGCAGGGTTAATATAACCCTCCTACATTATCCCCTTTTCGCTTATTTTCCCCATACCCAAGACAGCCAGCACTCTATCTCACACTGATTTTTCTTTACCTGGTGTTTTTCTTTTAATACACTACTAAATCTGAATAAGATACTCTTCTGGAAAAAATAGAAAAGCCAGAGAAAATGAAAACATTCTGGAACAGACATTTTATTATTGCTTTGCTTGGCTTTTTCTTTTTATTCATGAGCATAACCCTTTTTTTTCTGTTTCCTCTTTTCCTCAACCAGTTTAATCCTTCGAAGAGCCAGATTGGATTGATTATGGGCATTCACAGTCTTACGGCCATTTTTTTTCGGCCTATTTTCGGGCGCTTGGTCGATGTAAAGGGCAGAAAGAATATATCTCTCTTTGGAATAGCATTTTTGATTATGATTTTACCCTTTTTTCACCTTATAAAGGATGCAGGATCCTTGCCAATCATTTTAAGAGCCCTGACAGGCGTAGGCTGGGGCATTAGTATGACAGCCACTTTGACTATGTGCTCAGATTTAGCCCCTGTGGAAAGGTTAGCTCGTTCTATGGGTATAATCGGAGTGGCTGGTCTTATTTCTGTTGCTCTAGGCCCCATGGTTGCTGAGGAAGTCATCAATCGATTTGGCTACAGTGCTCTTTTTAATACAAGTTTAGGCTTTCTTTTTGCTTCTTTTTTATGCGTTTTGCTAACCAGGGAAGTTGTCAGACCTGATAATTCCCAGCATATCCTTAAGCCAAAATCCTTCTTGAATATTTCAATCATCACCATTCTCCTTATATCAATATTGACCATTGCCCAGGGAGCAACCAGGGGAGCGGTTGTTTATTTCATCGCTTTATTCGGAAAATCAATCTCTTTTGATAGAGTATGGCCTTTTTTTCTCTGCTTCTCAGGGGCGGCTGTTCTGACTCGCCTTGGAATCGGTGGTTTGTCTGATAAGTATGGCCGAAAGCAGGTCATCATTCCTGCCGTTTGTATCATCAGCCTCAACTTTCTTCTGATTTCTCAGGTAAAATCGTTCTGGATGTTTATCATAGCAGGCGTAATCGGAGGTTTTGGTCAGGGGCTTATTTTTCCTGCTTTAACCACTTATATCATTGATATCTTGGGTCGAGAGAATAAAGGACTGGCTATAAGTCTTTACCTTGCCTTTTTTGATATAGGGATGGGATCTGGCTCGATCTTTTTTGGCTGGATCTCTGATCTCTATGGATACAGAAAAATGTATCTTTTTGCCGGAATAGTCTTTTTCTTGGCAACTTTGATATTTACCTGGAAAGCACCGTCCCCCGCCTTAAAGAGGCAGAATTAATGTAAGGGCTTGATTTATCCCACGTTATTTATTTTGTATGATCAAACCCGCACTTATTTATTTTTTTTCTTGATTCGCTCGAATCCTGATATTCCGATAAATTCCAATTTTTCTTCTTTTTCCAATTCGTCAAACAGGAGGTTTAAGCCCAGATTATCGCTTGAAATATGTCCTGCAATAACAACATTCAGCTTCGCTTTCTTTGCATTTTCGAGATGCTCCTCGCTCAGATGCATGCCAACCAGCGTGCTGACACCGCTGTTCGCGTATTTCTCAAAGATTTCTTTTGAGCCCTCTGTGCCTCCTGTCATATCTACGAATATTTTTCCACATTTGCTGTCTTCTGATCCGCTCACTATTTTGGGTGGCACTTGTAATTTGGCTGATTTTTTGTATTCAGGAATATTCTTTAAGATTTTCATCAAATCTTTTAGCTTGTAGGGTTTTTCCTTTTCGAATCTTTTTTTCAAATAGTTCGTGACGCAGTTGTCGGCAGGAGTATGGATACACATCATCGGAATTCCAAAAACCCTGGCGATATCTACAGACCTGTTATGGTTCACGGGCATGAGTCTTCTTTCTATTTCGCTTATTCTTTTTTCCAACAATTGTTCGGCTACGCTGATAGTTATTCCATAACTCGCCAATAAATCGGCCTGCAGCTTCATAACATCATATAACTGGGCGAGGGCATAGCCTTCAGGATGATGAGCGATAATCAAGTCGATCTTTTGATCCTGGTCCTTGTTCAGAAGATAAGTAAAGATTATCTCTCCAACTTCCATATCGATCCCGGTAACTACTTTCTTGACTTCTGTATTTAAGTCTCCGTGTAAAACTCTTGTATCTGAAAAGGGGTTAAACAATCTATCCTTATCATAGTATTCAGCCTCTTCATCCTTGAGCTTTTTGTATTTTTCTTTTTCTTCCTTCAAGATTGTTTTAATCTCCGCTTTTCCTCTTAAATCGTTTTCAATCCCTATCTCAACAGCTTTTTTGTATAATTTTTCAAGTTTCATTCTTTATGCTCCTTTTTAAGAATTTCTCTTTATACTCGTTTGACACTCATTTTCTTTTTCGTCGAATTTAAGAACATATCTTATTATAAATGCGCTTGAAAGTTAAAGAACATAATTTGACTATTATCTCTTAAGTTATTATTTTATAATTAATAAAAAGGAATCCCTAATCAAAATTTCCTTGGTGCCTGCCATGAAATCTGATAGTATATATATGGTATTTACTCCCTATTAGGAGAATCCAGTAAAAGGAATAATTTCCGCCATAGTAAATGGAGGTGTGATAATGAAAAGACCACTTGTGATTCTTATGTTTATCGTCATGTTTTTTCCGTGCGCTGTGTTAGCTCAGGACCAAGATTTCGGATTGGGTTTTATGCTAGGAGACCCAACTGCGATTAGTTTTAAGAAATGGACTGGAAGTAAAACCGCCTTTGACGGCGGCGTTGGTTGGTCTTTCAGCGGTCAGAATTCATTACATTTACACGTAGATTATCTTGTTCACAGATTTGATCTAATTAAAGTCGAAAAGGGAAGACTTCCTCTTTATTTTGGTCTTGGAGCTAGACTCAAACTTGGAGATCCAACTAGATTTGGTATTCGCATCCCTGTAGGTGTAAGCTACATCTTTGAAGAAGCATCCTTGGATATTTTTTTTGAGCTAGTCCCCATATTTGATTTAGCACCTGATACAGACTTTAAAATTGCCGGGGGCATTGGCATCAGATATTATTTTTAATAACCTCCCTTTTATCCTCAAATTAAGTATTCGCTATTATTTTAGTCAATGAGCACAAAAAAATTAAGAAAAGATGCGTTAGCTATATTTCACGCCGGCGTCAAAGCGGCTGACCCTGTCATTGCCGTCAAGCAGCATTTCAGACTTGAAGATGGCATTTTATCAGTAGAAAACCGGACATATGATCTTGCCAATTATAAAGGAGTTTATGTCGTCGGAGCGGGGAAGGCATCAGCAGCAATGGCGCAGCCAATAGAGGAAATTCTCGGCGATCGAATAAGAGCCAGTGCTGTCAACGTCAAGTACGGGCACGATGTCCCGCTAAAAATAATCCGCGTCAATGAAGCTGGCCATCCTGTGCCGGATGAAGCTGGTCTGAAGGGTACCAAACAGATCATTCAACTCCTTCGGCAAACCGGGGATAAGGACCTTGTTATTTGTTTGATCTCTGGAGGCGGCTCAGCCCTGCTGCCCTGTCCAGTCGATGAGTTAACGTTAGAGAATAAACAATTGGTGACAAAATGCCTCCTGGAGGTTTGTGCCACTATTCACGAGATAAACGCAGTGCGCAAGCACATATCAAAGGTTAAAGGCGGGCAGCTGGCTCGATTAGTCTATCCATCAACTTTAATTTCCCTGATTCTCTCGGATGTCATTGGCGATAAATTGGACAGCATTGCTTCGGGACCAAATGTTCCTGACACCAGCACATTCAGCGACTGTCTGCATATTTTGAATAAGTACAACATTAGGCAAAAAATCCCCGCGGCTGTTCTAGAGCATTTAGAGAGAGGTGCCAGGGGGGAGATAAAAGAAACGCCCAAGGCCGATGATCCTGTCTTTAAGAAGACCCAGAACGTAATCATCGGAAGCAATATTCTGGCTGTCAAGGCAGCCAGGGAGAAAGCTCAAGAACTGAAGTATCACAGCCTGATCCTTTCCTCCTTCATTGAAGGCGAAACGAAAGAAGTCGCCAAAGTGCATGCCGCCATAGCTAAGGAAATTCTCAGCACTGGCTCTCCTGTTCCAAGGCCCGCCTGCGTCATTTCTGGTGGGGAAACGACAGTCACAATTCGAGGCAAAGGATTAGGTGGGCGCAATCAGGAGTTTGTACTTGCTGCGGCGATTGAAATTGATGGATTGGAGGACGTGGTTATTTTAAGCGGCGGCACGGATGGAACAGATGGACCGACAGATGCTGCTGGTGCGCTTGCAGATGGAGAAACAGTGCGTCGAGCTATAGCGCAGGGGCTTGACGCAGAATTTCACCTCCGGGAAAATGACTCCTATCGTTTTTTTAAGCCTCTTGGCGATTTGCTCATCACTGGACCGACCTATACCAATGTGATGGACCTGCGATTGGTAATAGTAGGTTGAAAGGGATCTCCCCCTGCCCAGGACGAAAAAGGCTGGCGTTCCTGGAACCACGAACCTGATCAAAAAAGAGGTATTGAAGTAAGAAGAATTAAAATAAGAAGATTTGAAAAATAGACTTTATCCCAAAGTTGCTTGATCCTAGGTCATTGCTTCGCTTTTAAGAGCCCGCAATGACCAGAATTCTTCAGCTGTTTTCTTTCTCCACCGTATCATACAATTGTTCTAAGAAATCAGGAATAGCTGAGGTGACCCGGTTCCAGTTCGGAATGAGAGGAGAGTAGCGAGGGTCTTCCTGGAATTCTTCCCCTGCAATTTGAATAGCTTTGGTAAAAGCCTCAACCAGTTTTGTTTCCTGGTGACGGTCAAAAAAAAGCCCATTAAGTGCAGCATCATCATTGTAGCGTTTAATCGCATCTTGGGCAGTGCGGAGGTAGGTAACGATTAAAGTTTTCAAAAGACTATCGCTTACAGTGGCTCCCTCGATTGCCAGGTTTCTGAAGATGGCTTTAGCAATATCTATAGACATCTTCATCAAGCCTGTTTTTGGGTTATCTGCTGACAATGGTTGATGCTTATGCTCATAGGTTTCACAGAGCTCCACCTGGCAGATTCTCATATGAGAACAATTACGATAAACCTCTGATAGAGTTTCAACCTCTATTCCCCAATCACCAGGTATTTGGTTGATTCGGGCAAGGTCAGAAATCATGGAAAATTCTCCGGCCAAAGGGTAGCGAAAACTGTCTAAGTAATTGAGGAGAGGCATGGGACCCAGAAGTTTCTCTAAACTCCTGATGATAGGAGTAACGAAAATACGGGCAACTCGGCCATGCATTCGATCAGTTACTCGAGCATAGTAACCTTTGCAAAATGCATAATCTATATTAGGTGATGCGACGGGATAACATAATCTTCCCAGAAATTCTCGTGAGTAATTGACAATGTCGCAGTCGTGCAACGCAATGACTTTACTCTCTTCTTGAGATAAAATGTATCCATAAGCGGTCCAACAAGATCGACCTTTGCTATCTTCACCGACAAAAAGCCCGTTCTCCTCTAAGAGTTTGTGAAGTTCTTCAATACCAGGGCCGGTATTCCAGATTATTCGAGTTCTCTGCGGAAAGGAGGAAAAAAACTCTTTTGCCCTCGTAAACTGCTTTTGATTTGTCCTCCCCATCGTAACCACAATCTCATTTAGGTAAGGGACCTCCTTTATTTCCTTCATAATCTGTTTTATTGCCGGCGCTTCTATTTCTGCATAGGTTGAGGGAAGAACCAGGGCAATCGGCCGATGGCGGCTAAATTCAGTTAATTCACTTTCCATCCTCTTAAGATCGATATTGCCAAAGCGATGAAAAGTGGCTATCACACCAGTTTGATAAAAATCAGCCATAACACCCTCCTTTGTTAGGGTTTTTAAAAGCCTTACAGTAGTTCATTTAATATTTTTATGGCAGGAAGAGCTCGTTTAAAAGAATGAGTTTCATGATCGAGAAGGGTTCCGTCTAAATCAGTAAAAACCAGGAGATGGCAGTCCTTCTGGTTACCGTGTTCAGTCAAAGAATCTTCCCCAAAAATTTTAAAGTATTTAATAACAAGAAATTGCTTATAATGTTATTAAAATTACTATATTATGTCAAAGGAAATAACCTGTTCCTGAATGAAATAGGCGGTCGCCCAGTATTTTAAAAGAGAGGAAATGGAAAATGAAATTCATTACTTTTGTAAGAAGGCATAAAGCACTAACCCTTCTGACATTAATTTCAATGGTCGTTCTTATCGTTCTCTTTCAGAATTCTGATTCCGTGGACTTTAAAGTTCTTTTTTGGCAGTTTTCAGCTCAGAAAGTTATTTTCATCCTAGGGGCCATGTTTTTGGGTTATATAGTCGGTAAATTGGGTGAGTTTTCTTTTAGAAAGCGAAGCTAGGGGTCTGACCCCATATTTTTTTTGACCGCTTGATTTATTCTCACTGATTTGATAATAATGTCTAGAAAATAGGAGGGCATCATGAAAAAAATAAAAAAAAGAATTTCAATCAGAAATTCGCTTGTCTTAATTCTTTGTTTTATATTGATTATTGGAGTTTCATTTATGATTTCCTGCAAAAAGAAAGAAGTAGCGCCAACTGCACAGGTTCCGGATCTCCAAGCAAAAGTGGACGAACTACAGAGAGAATTGGCCGGAAAAGATTCTGAAATCAACCAGTTGAAAGAAGAGACCGCCCGTATCCAGCGAAGTCTTCCTTCAGCATACGAGGTACAGCCCGGAGACAATCATTGGCAAATTGGTTATGATTATCTGACAACAAAACGGGGAGTTTCTCCTGAGGAAACCGGGAGAATGCTGACTAACGCTTATCTTTTGGATCCGCTACTTGTTGGTTTTAAGGTCTGGAATTTCATGGATGAAGGACAGTACGGAAGCTTTGTTCTGCAGGGAAGCGCGAAAGTATGCCCCGGTTCTCTTATTAGGGTAGATACTAAGAAAATAGCAGAGGAAAAGTTAAAGTTAGAGAATGAAATTGCGAAGCTTAAAGAAGAGATTGAAAAACAGAGCATGGAATTCACGGCGAAAATAGAAGAATTGGAAAAAGAAAGGGAAGAACTCAAATCTCAGATTGACTCCTTTAATCAAGAGGCAGCAAATTTACAAGGCCAGAATACGGATTTAGACGCAAGGCTAAATTCTGTGTACTACCTTGCAGGCACAAAGAAAAATCTCAAAGCGAATGGAAAGATAAAAGGGACGTTTCTCGGTCTTTCAGGAATGAAAATCAAAGATGTTAGCTTCGGAGACTTTCAAGGTAGAATTGACCTCCGTGAAACTGATGCTATCGAGTTGAGTGCCGAAGATTTTAACCTTTCTGCGATAAAAAAAGTAGGACTCTTACCAAAACACATGAAGAAAGATATTGATTATCGTGTTGAGATTGCAGGAGACGGGCAGTCTGCGAGTGTCATCCTGCGGAACAAGGATAAATTTCTCCTTGCTCGCATTGTATTATATGTAAAGTAAAGCTTTTTCATTGAATCGAGAATCATTTTACAAAAAAGATAAGGATCTCCTCTTAACATTTAACATTCGTGTATAAGTTCTAAAAAAATTCTTTAATATAGAATGTTGAGAAAGGAACCCATTCTCTACTTATATCTTCTCCCATTAATTCATATTTGACAATTTTTCCATTAATTATTATCTTATAAACCAGTATGCCAAGGAAATCGAAGACTAAAAAATGTCCTGAATGCCTTTCTACAAATCCATTTAATAGCAGTTTTTGCCGTAAATGCGGAGCTCAGATTTCTCGTTCAAAGAAAAGATATGTTTCTAAAACAGGCACTATTCAGGCAACTGTCAGTGAGCTAACTACGGGAAGCACTTTTGCTGGGAGGTACCAGGTTATTGAAGAGTTGGCTAAAGGAGGCATGGGCAGAGTTTACAAAGTATACGACAAAAAGATAAACGAGAAGGTAGCTTTAAAGCTCATTAATCCTGAAACTGAGTCTGATAAGGAGTCGATTAGTCGGTTCAAGAATGAACTGAAATTAGCCCGAAAGATATCTCACAGGAATGTATGCCGCATGTATTACCTCGGGGAGGAGGGGGGATCCAACTACATCACCATGGAATTTGTGCCTGGTGAGGATTTAAAGAGCTCGCTTATAAGAATGGGGCCATTAAGCGCAGCAAAAGCTATTTTTATAGCCAAGCAGGTATGCGAGGGAATGGTTGAGGCTCATGGGCTAGGGGTTGTGCATCGTGATTTAAAGCCACAAAACATCATGGTAGATAGAAAGGGAAATGCGCGCATTATGGATTTTGGGATAGCTCGCTCGCTTAGAGCAGAAGGGATAACAGAAACCGGTGTTGTAATCGGGACAGCAGAATACATGTCTCCTGAACAAGTGGAAGGGAAAGAAGTGGATCAGCGTTCTGATATTTATTCGCTTGGAATAATCATATATGAGATGGTAACCGGGAAGGTTCCTTTTGAAGGGAATGCAGCCTTGACTATAGCTCTAAAGCATACGACAGAAAAACCGAAAGATCCAAGGGAGATCAACGACCATATACCCGAGGACCTTAGTTATGTAATTCTGAAATGCATGCATAAAAATAAAGAGAGAAGGTATCAAAGAGTGGAGGAGCTCCTGTCAGACCTGGACAAAATTGAAAGGGACATTCCTACAAGAGAGCTAGTTTTGCCCGGGAGAAAGCCAATAATAATAAAGAATATACTGTCAGCATTAAACTTGAAAAAGATCTTCGTGCCCGCTTTAGTTTTAGCGGGGCTTGTAATCACCTTGCTGATCCTTTTCAGCCCGCGTGAATTGAGTGTTGACCCTAAGCGGATCGTAGTGGCTACATTCGATAACAAAACTGGCGATGAATTACTAGACCCCTATGGCCGAGTGGCCGCCGATTGGATTACACAAGCTCTTTCACGGACCGATGTTGTTGAGGTAGTTCCGACGACAATAGTCTTACAGTCTTCAAGTGAGGTAGGGATTAACACCAGCGGGCTTCATAGTATGGCTCTGCTCCGTGCTTTGGCTAAGAAAACAGAAGCAGGAACAGTGATTTGGGGCTCTTATTCTTTGAAGGACGAGATCCTGCGATTCCAGATCAAGATAACAGATTCGGCGAAAGGAAAGCTAATCCATTCCCTTGAAGATGTCAACGGACCACGAGATTCCCCGATGGAGGTTATCGAAGCGTTGCGACAGCGGGTATTGAGCACCCTGGAGCTTTACTTCGATTCTATACCCAGTAAAATACTCCGAGTCTCGAAACCTCCTCTTTACGATGCTTACCGAGAACATATCGTTGGATTGGAATATTTCGGTAAAGATTATCTCCAAGCACTTCGCCACTTTAAGCTGGCAGCGGAGCGTGATCCAGAGTTTTTAGCTCCTCGCACTCGTATAGCCATCATATATGGTACTTTAGGCGAATATGCCAAAGCTGATTCTGAATTTCGTTTTATAAATAAATACCGCGAGTATCTCACGCTTTTTGAACAGAACTACCTGGATTGGTATATGTCACGCTTAAACGGAAATTACGCTGAAGCTCTGCAACACTTACGTCAAGCAGAGAAACAAGCTCCAAATAGTATTTATGTCAATTATTTGATAGGACTTGAGGCTCTAAGGAACAATAATCCCCAGGAGACTGTGAATATATTTACGAAAACAGAGCCTTCTGAATACATCTACATTCATGAAGCACGTGCATGGCAGTTTGGAGTCCTGGCTAAGGCTCGTCATATGCTGGGTAACTATCAGTTGGAGCTTGAAGAGATTCGACAAGGTCAGGAAAATTATCCCGATAGGCTAGAGCTGCGAGTTGATGAAGTTCGAGCACTAACAGCTTTGGGGAGAATACAGGAAGTCAAAGAGGTTATTGAAGAGAGCTTGAGTTTGAAGTCGCGAACTGGAACACCGGGCGGTGTTTTGCTCGAGGCCGCGCAAGAGCTGCGAGCCCACGGTTATTTGAATGAAGCGCAAGAAATAGCTAATCGTGCTGCTGACTGGCATAAAAATAGAACACTGGATGATGCAGAAAGCGATATATATCGATCCGATCTTGCTCTTGCCCTGTATATAGCCGAGCAATGGGAAAAAGCGAAGGCCCTCTTCAAAGAATTAGCCGAGGAAAATCCTGACAACGTTGAATACAAAGGCTTTCTAGGAAGGCTGGCTGCCCGGGGAGGTGCACGGGAGGAAGCACTCAAGATTTCTGAGGAACTTAAGCAGATAAAGCTTCCCTACCTTTTCGGTTATCATACGTATTGTCGTGCCTGCATTGCCTCGCTGCTTGGCGAGCGCGAACAGGCAGTCGAGTTACTAAGGGACACGTTTGCTCAGGGCTATGCTCATGGTGTGTATTTACACCGGGATATGGATTTAGAGGCACTCCGTGAATATCCGCCATTTCAAGAACTGCTCTGGCCGAAAGGGCAGCACTAGGATATCAAAGTAAGAAAAACGAATGATGAGTGCAAGTCATAGCAGGCTC
>SOIV01000023.1 GCA_004377005.1 Candidatus Aminicenantota bacterium
ATGAAGGACTAATCTGATACATTTTTATAACATATTGATATGCCTTTTGTCAATTTTGCCCCAAGGCTCTATGGGATGGGGTTTTCATTGCTTTTATTGAGGACAGGCCCTGTATTCGGGAAGATAAATTATTCTACAATGCTACAGTTATTGGGATTCCTGTTGTTATCTAATATGTTGCTTTAGCTTTTGGGCTAGTTGAGGATTTATACCTGTCAGTTTATTATACAATTCTTTAGCGCTATAATTGTCGTGAAGATTCAAGTAGCAGATGGCCAGATTATAGATTGCATTACCGTTACTGTAGTCAAGTCGAAGTTCTATGGTTTTCTTTAGAGGTTCGAGAGCGGCATCAAATTTTTTGAGTTGCATATTACAAATGCCGATATAAAACCAGCCGTCGGCATTATCAGGGGATAATTCTACGAACTTTTTAAACGCCGCTATAGATTTATTGTATTTTTTTTGTATGTAGTAGATATACCCAATGCTAGAATGAGAATATTCGTCGGCAGGATTTATAGCCAAAACTTCGTTGAAAGTTTTTATGGCTTCATCATATTTTTTGAGCTTCTGGTACATTAGACCAAGGTTGTAAATATCTCCTGTGCTGTCGGGTTTCAATTCGATTATGCTTCTTGCAGCTTCAATAGCCTTTTCGTGATTACCCGCCTTATCGTACATAAATAGAATGGTTTTATAATATTTGTCTGCTTCTTCAGGGCTTAGCTTGGCGAGCAGTTTATAGGTTTCCTCTGCTTTTTCATATTGATTTGCTTGGTCATATGCCTGGGCTAAATAATAATTTGTCTTTATATCCTGAGGCTTCTCTTTTGCGGCTTCATTCAAGGCCGTGATGGCTTCTTCAAGCTGTTTAAGCTCTATTCTGCATAATCCAAGGCGATAATACCCTTCCCAGGGATCTTCAGGTTTTAGATTGAGATAATTCTCATAGGCTTCTACAGCCTTGGCATGCTCCTTAAGTTCTTTATAGGCATTTCCTGTATAAAAATGAGCATCTTTATGGTCAAGATTGAGTTCGACTGCCTTTTGCAGTGGAGCGATAGCATCGCGATATTTCCCTAGCCTTAGATTAACAATTCCTAATTGATAGTGAGCATCATCCCTGTTGTTATCTAATTCAATGACTTTCTGGTAGGCTGATGCTGCCTTTTGATAATTTCTTTGCCTGTTGTAGACAGATGCTAAAAGAGAGATGGGTTCAATATTCATAGGACTTAATTCAATAACTTTTTCCAGATATATTTGAGCTCTCCCCGTCTCATCGAGCAAGGAAGCGACTTTTCCGGCAAGATAGGCCCCTTCAAAGGTTGCCAGGTAATCCTCATGTTGATAATCTTTGAATTTGACTAGGCTTTTTTTCTGCACCGTTTTCATCAAGTTAGAAGGGAGGATAAATTTCAACCTCCTTTCTAGAAAAACGATCATGCCCAGGACTTTCCCGTTTACATCTATCAGCGGCGCTCCGTCAAAACTCTGGGGGATAGAGAGAGAAGTTTCTACGAACCTTTTTGTGGGTTCAATCTCAAGAATATTTCTGACTGTTCCTTCTGAGGCTCCTATCTCCCCGGTTTTATCACTTCCAATTGCATAGACTTTTTTTCCCATGTTCAGCTCGTCTGAATTCCCCATACTGAGAGCAGGAGTCTTGCCTTTGATCTTTAATAGAGCTAAATTCAAGTTCTTATCAACTGCCAAAATTCCTTCAATTTTTACTTTCTTCCCTTTGAAGTTTTTTCCTGCCACAGATTTAGCTTGACTGACCAGTAGATAACTAGTTGCCATAACTCCCTGCTCTACTACGAATCCTGAGCCTTCTGAGATGATTTCTTTATCATCCCCGAGGACTGTGAGATGAACTACTCCTGTTTGATTTTTTTCAAGTATTTCTTGGGTTTGTTCAGCTTGAGAGAAGAGAAAAGCGGACGGAAAAGTGAATAAAACAAGTAAAATTATCCATTTTATTTTATTTCCCCTCACTATGACCTCCTTGTAGATATCATGGGCTTTTTTATATGAAAATAAAAAGTCAAATACAAATTTACACATTGAGGAATATTCTGTCAAATCTTATCTGTAGAATTGACAAAAATTTAACACTCGAGTAGCCTGACAAAGTGAAGTAAATGATGAACATAATACATGAAACATTTTGCTACTCAGGCCTTTTTTAGCTTTTGTGCTTTTATAACTTTTATGAAATGAAAAAGAAAAGCAAAATTCTCCTCGTATATTTACTGACCCTCTGCGGTATTATCATTTGGTTAGGAGTCATTTTTCTGGCCCCTTATTTGAAAAGCCAATCTTTGGGTATACAAGCATTTTGCTATGGTATTTTCTCCCCTATTTGTCATCAAAATCCATCTCGCTCTTTTTTCCTCTTTGGTTATCCTCTGGGCGTGTGCGCTCGTTGTCTTGGTATCTATTTTGGATTTTTGGGAGGAACTGGACTCTATCCCTTCTTGAACAAGTTCTCTGATCTTACTTTGCCTAAAACTCGAATTTTTATCTTGATGTCACTGCCCATAGTGATTGATGCTGCGGGAAATTTCTTCCGCATCTGGATGACTTCCAACTGGCCGCGCTTTGCAACAGGATTCATCTGGGGGACTATCCTGCCTTTTTATTTTATCATTGGTCTAACAGATTATTTTGTGAGAGAGAATCGAACAGAAGATTTTACACCTGAAAATATTTCTTGAAAATAAAACATGAATCAAAATAGAATAGGAAGAACAAAATGAGAAGGAGAAAGGATGGATAATCAAAAATCAGCAATGTTTTCCGCAGCTTTGATAGGTGGTGCTGGCGCAGGCATTCTCTCCGGCATCCCGTTTGTTAATTGTCTTTGTTGCCTCTGGATCATAGGAGGAGCTATGCTCGCTGCCTATCTCCTTGCTAAAGATTCCCCTGTTGCTTTAACTGCTGGAGATGGAGCGATTGTGGGTGTTTTTACAGGAATTGTGGCTGTTGTGGTGCAAGCAATTATCAGCTTTCTGTTTCGTCCTGTTAACAGAGAAGTTTTCCGGAGAATGATGGAAAGGTTTGCCGAGTACGCAGAAGAAATGCCTCCTGGAATTGGAGATTTTCTTGAAGGTGGATCCACTCAAGTATCCGTTCCAGCGTTTTTAATCGGAATCTTGGGCTCAGCCATCGTTTTTTCTGCCTTGGGAGCTTTAGGCGGGATCATCGGGATCTCTCTTTTCGGGAAAAAATTCTTACCAAGTAAAACTGAAGGAGTCATTGATGTTCCTAAAGACACAGGTGATAGTCAACCCTGAATCTGATAAGGGCAAGACAAGAAAACGCTGGAAGTATATCAAGGAAGGTCTGAATAGTTTTCTAAAAGAATTTAAATACGAATTCACGGAAAGGCCTTTACAGGCAACTGAAATATCAAGAGTGGCCATCAAAGAAGGTACAGAACTGATTGTTGGAGTCGGAGGTGATGGCACCATGAATGAAATCGCCAATGGCTTTTATGAAAACCAGGAAATTATAAATCCAGCAGTATCTCTGGGAATCGTGCCTTCAGGGAGCGGCTGTGATTTTACCAAAAGTCTTAATATTCCTCTTGGGTTTAAGAATGCTTTGAAAGTCATAACTCAAGCTCCCTCCTCCTTGATAGATGTAGGAAGAGCGAAGTTCAAGAGTTATTCAGGAAAAGAGGAAGAAAGATTTTTTATTAATGTTGCTGATTTTGGGATAGGTGGCGAAGTGGTCAAAAAGGTTAACCAGAGCAGAATGAAACGAAAAGCGTCCTCTTACATGAGGTGTCTAATCTCCACATTCATCACTTACAGGAACAAAAAGGTGAGGATAAAGATAGATGATGAGGAACTGCCTCTTGATGAATATATGATCGGAGCAATTTCAAACGGAAGGATTTTTGGCAAAGGGATGAAAATAGCCCCCGATGCTAAGCTGGATGACGGGTTTTTTGATGTTGTTCTGGTGAAAGGGATGAAGATGTTAGAATTTTTCATGAATGCCTGGAAAATCTATGCAGGAACTCACCTGTCTCATCCTAAGATATCGCTGATTCGCGGTAGAAAAATAGAGGCTTTTGCTGAAGATGATAAGAGTGATGTCCTTATAGAAATTGACGGAGAACAAGTAGGTATATTACCGGCGACGTTTGAAATTATTCCGCGAAGTATCCATGTTAAAGGCTATCTGTAAAAAAAGCAGCCTGTCCCACTGGTGTCCCAATGCTAGGAGTCGATATCCGTCTAACATCTTTAATAACAGTGATTTACGGCTAAAACTCTATGTAATCGATTTGAAACTAAAACTTCAATAATATCAACACAAATATTTGTATTTCATGCTCATTGGGACACTAATGAGCCTATCCCCTTTTGTTTTATTGTAGGGGCTTGATTTATCAAGCCCACATTTTGGAATAAATAAATAGCTGTATTTTATAAATCAAATCCAAATGATAAGGAAAAATATAACTATGCCCTTTTCTGTAAAAAAGTAGCCTCTCCCCTTTTACTGTCCCCTTTTATTTATCAGATTTATCCGTTATTTTGTTTGAAGAGTAAAGAAAATAACAGTTTGTAAAAACTACTCTTCCTGAAGAGTCTTGATATTTATAAACTTTCGTTCCTGTTTTTATGAATGATTTTGGGTAAGAAGTCATTACTTTTTCTATATAATTTTTCGTTTCTGGATAAGGAGGAATTCCCCCATACTTTTTTACCGCCGTTTGACCGGCGTTATAAGCTGCCAGGACAAACCTTGTTCTTCCGTTATAAAGGTTAATCAAATCCTTGAGATATCTTACTCCTCCTTCGATATTATCTCGAGGTTCAAGCGGATTTCCTACACCATATATTCTTGCTGTTTCAGGCATTAATTGCATAAGCCCCAAAGCTCCTTTGGAAGAGATGCAGTGTGGGTCATAATCTGACTCGGCGCGAATTATGGAATGAATTAGAGAGGCTTCCAAATTGTATTTTTCAGCAACCGCCTTGACGATTTTATCAAATGTTTTATTTTGTCGAGGCTCTACCTGAGCATCCGCTTCTAAAGGAAACAAAACAATAAGCAATAGAATTCCCAGGGAGGCAAAAATCTTCGATTTAAAGGGTTTTGGCTGTTTCATAATTCTTTTTTTATCAGCATGAATATTTATGATGTCAAAATCCTGAAATTATTTCAATCCTCTTTTGAGGTGATTTTTCGTGCTAAAAAGTAGCCTGTCCCCTTTTTCATTTATTTAATCATCTTTTCCAGGATAGAATAACTCTTTTTTAAAGCCTGATCCAATTTCTTGAGCTTTGAACCTCCAGCCTGAGCAAAGTCAGGGCGGCCTCCCCCTCCACCGCCTATGATAGAGGCAATCTCTCTGATTAATTCATTTGCCTTAACTCGCTCGACTAAATCCTTGGTAACAGCAGCAACTATAAAAACTTTTTTCCCTGATTCAGTTCCCAAGATAACAATTCCTGAGCCGATCTTCTGCTTTAAAGAATCAGCCAGCCCTCTAAGCTCGGAACTATTCAATCCGTCTGCCCTTCGAGCAAGGACAGATATTCCTTTTACTTTTCGGACCTCTTGGACTTTTACTTCCGCTTTACCTGGCGCTTTTATTTTCTCTCCGTCTTTTATTTTTTGCTCTTCTTTTTCTATCTTTCCATATTTTAGATGAGCAAATTTTTGTCGAAGCTGCTTGTTTTCCTTCTCTTTTTCTCTTTCAGAATCCTTTAGTTTACCAATCTGGGTAAGCATCTCTTTTTTTGGGGAGTTTAAGGCTTTCTGGACTTCATCCAGGAGTTCTTCAGTATCCTGGACGTGCTTTAAGGCTTCTTCTCCTGTCAAGGCCTCAATTCTTCTCATGCCAGCAGCAACACTGGATTCTGAGATAATCTTAAACAGCCCTAATTGGGCCGTTGAGTGGACATGAGCTCCACCGCAGAGTTCTTTGCTGAAATCGTTAATAGTGACCATTCTCACCCGTTCACCGTATTTTTCTTCAAAAATGGCTACCGCCCCTTCTTTTAATCCTTCTTCTATGGTTGTTATTTTGGTTTTAACTGCAATGTGTTCTCTTATTTTTTCATTGACAAGCTGCTCAATTTGCTTCAATTCAGAGCTGCTTAAAGGAGCAAAGTGTGTAAAATCGAACCTGAATCGTGATGATGAAACGAGTGATCCCGTCTGTTTCACGTGATCACCCAAAATCTGCCTTAAGGAAGCATGGAGAAGATGGGTGGCGGTGTGATTGCTACTAATGGCCTTGCGCCGCGAAACATCTATGGCTGCTTCCACTTTATCATTTACCTTAATTTTTCCTGAAATAACTTCTACTTTATGGGCTATGAGTTCGGGAATCGGGCAGTATGTATCCTCTACTACTGCTGAAAAATGAGGATTTTTTAAAATTCCTGAATCACCAATTTGTCCGCCAGCTTCTGCATAGAAGGGTGTCTGACTGAGAAAAACTTCTCCTTTTTCTCCCTTGCTAAGTTCTTGGACCTTTTTACCTTTTTTTATAAGAGCAATGGTCTTAGCCTCCGAAACTTTCTCCTTTTCATACCCAACATAGCGGGGGCTCAGGTCTTTCAGCTCTTCATAGGTTTTCATTCCCTTCTGTTGAGCTTCACCTTTCCACGCCAGGCGTGCTCGCTGGCGCTGCTGCTCTAATTCCTCGTAAAAACTCTTCTCCCCAACAGTCATATTTTTCTCTTCTGCTAATTCTTTAGAAAGATCGAGAGGAAAGCCAAAAGTATCATAAAGTTTAAAGACTTTTGATCCGGGGAGCTTCGTTTTTCCTTCTTTCTTAGCCTCTTCGATGTATTGGTTGAAGGTGCGAAGTCCAGAGGAAAGGGTCAAAGAGAAGCGGCTTTCTTCAGACTGACAGACTTTAGAGATATAATTTGCAGAAGTAAGGAGTTCGGGGTAGGAATCTTTCATGATATCACTCACAATCCCTACAAGCTTGTAGAGGAAAGGTTCTTGTATTCCTATTAAATTCCCGTGGCGAAAGGCCCGACGAATTAATCTCCGTAATACGTATCCTCGTCCCTCGTTAGAGGGCATTATGCCGTCTGCAACTAAAAAGGTTAATGCTCTTAGATGATCAGCTACTATTCTTACATATATATCTTGTTCATCGTGAGAAGGATATTCTCTTTGAGATAGATTGGATATTGCGTCGATGAGGGGAAAGAAGAGGTCTGTGTCAAAATTATTCTTTTTTCCGAGAAGAGCGGTAACTACTCTTTCAAGCCCCATCCCTGTGTCTATCGAAGGAGAGGGCAAAGGATGTAGCTTTCCCTTATCATCTTGATAATACTGCATAAAAACTAAATTCCACAGCTCTAAAAAGCGATCGCTCCCGTTCTCTATCAAGCTCGAAGGATCCCCTTTTTCGACTTCAGAACCTATGTCATAATGAATTTCTGAGCAAGGACCGCAGGGTCCTGTATCTCCCATGGCCCAGTAATTATCTTTCTTCCCGAAGCGGAATATCCTCTCAGAATTAAGTCCAATATTCTCATTCCAAAGCTTGAATGCCTCGTCATCCTTTTCATATACCGAAACATAGACATCATCCTTGTTTAGCTTGAAAACTTCTGTGATGAGTTCCCAAGCAAATTCAATGGCTTCTTCTTTGAAATAATCGCCAAAAGAAAAATTTCCCAACATCTCGAAAAAAGTATGGTGCTTATTTGTCTTTCCTACCTGCTCTAAGTCATTATGTTTTCCACTTACTCGCAAGCACTTTTGAACAGAAGCTGCTCTCTTGTAGCTTCTTTTCTCGAGCCCCAGGAATATATTTTTAAATTGGTTCATTCCAGCATTGGTAAACAGAATAGTAGGATCATCCTTAGGAAGGAGGGAAGAACTCTTGATTATTTTATGCTTTTTTTTGGCGAAGAAGTCTAGAAAGGTTTCTCTTGTCTGCTGGGCCTTCATTTAAAAATTTATTCGTCTGGTTCAATTTTTGTCATCTCTTTTTCCATTTCTTCAAGGGCAACATCTCCTGTAGCTTGGACACCAGCAGCTCTTAATTTAAAGTCATTGGGACTTGATGAATACTGCAATCCTAGATCAAAAGTGATAAGGCTGTCTTTGTAGAGTTGATAAATAGACTGGTCGAATGTTTGCATACCATACTGAGAAACTCCGGCTGCAATAGCCTCCCTTATTTGACCTATCTTTTCCTTTTTTGTAATACACTCCTGAATAAAAGGAGTGTTTATCAAGACCTCAACTGCTGGTACTCTTCCCTTGCCATCTGATCGAGGAATAAGTCTCATGGAAATTACAGCCTTCAGGATACTCGCAAGCTGAAACCTGACCTGCTTCTGGCTATAAGGAGGGAAAATTGAGACAATCCGGTTTATCGTTTCAGGTGCGTCCAGGGTGTGGAGAGTGCTTAAAACCAGGTGCCCTGTTTCAGCGGAAATAAGAGCTGTTTCTATTGTGTCTAAGTCTCTCATTTCTCCTACAAGAATTATGTTAGGGTCTTCCCTTAGGGCAGCCCGGAGACCCCTGGAAAAACTCGTCACATCTACTCCGACTTCTCTCTGGCTGATCGTGCATTTTTTATCCCTATGCAGATATTCTATCGGATCTTCTATAGTTATAATATTTTCTGCTCGGTTTGTGTTGATGTGGTCAATCATCGCCGCCAGGGTAGTTGTTTTTCCGCTTCCGGTAGTTCCAGTTGCAATAACCAGACCCCTCTGTTCCATAGAGATATCCTCCAAGACTTCAGGCAATAACAGGTCTTTAATTGATCTGGCTTCTAAAGGAATAATTCTCATAGCGATAGCTAAGGATCCCCTTTGGCGGTAAATACTTCCCCTGAATCTGCCAAACCCGGGAAAACTATAAGCCAAATCTATGTCTAAATTCTGCTCCAACATGGCCTTCTGAGAACCTGTCATGATCTGTTCGGTAAGATCCTTAGTGTGAATTGGCGTTAATCTGGGGAATTCGGTCAGAGGTTTGAGAGTGCCGCTGATGCGAAGAATAGGATGATTTCCTGGTTTTAAGTGAAGGTCAGAAGCATCACTTTCAATTGCTATTTTTAGCAGCTCATCTATTTTCATTTTCTTTACTCCTTGAATATTTAATTTTGCTTATACATATGTGAGCCAACGATATTGATCTTTCCTTTCTCCATTAATATAGGCGAAAAATTCATCCTGGAGACGTTTGACTACTGGGCCTCTTCTGCCGTTTCCGATGGTTATTTTATCCACAGATCTAATGGGCGTTATTTCAGCTGCTGACCCGGTGAAAAAAACTTCTTCAGCGATATAGAGAATCTCTCGCGGAAGTGTTTCCTCAACGAGAGTAATGCCTAGATCCTTGGCCATGCAGATTACCGCATCTCTTGTGATGCCAGGCAGAATGGAAGAAGATAGAGGCGGAGTGTGAATTTCTCCATTAATCACGATAAATATATTCTCTCCGCTGCCCTCAGAAATGTGCCCCCTCACGTTGAGTGCAATTCCTTCTACATAACCCTCTAACAGGGCCTCCATTTTTATTAGCTGAGAGTTCATGTAGTTTGCTCCGGATTTAGCTAAAGCTGGGAAGGTATTAGGGGCCATCCTCTGCCATGTAGATATTTTAACGTCTACGCCTTTCTCTAAGGCTTTCTCACCCAAATATTGTCCCCACTCCCAGACAAGTATAGCACAGTCAATCGGATTGGGGAAAGGATCCACTCCTAAGGTTCCATAACCTCTGTAGACAACTGGCCTGATATAGCAAGCTTTAAGTTTATTTGCTTTGATTGTTTGAATTACAGCTTGTTCGAATTCTTCCTGAGTAAATGGGATTTCCATGCGGTACATTTTGCAGGAGTTATAAAGTCTTTTTATGTGAGCGTTATTCCGAAAAATAGCCGTCCCTTTGGGAGTATTATAGGCCCGGAACCCTTCGAAAATAGAACTTCCATAATGAATAACGTGGGAGGCGATATGAATATTGGCATCTTTCCATGGAACTAGTTTGCCATTTATCCAAACCATGCCATTTTTTTCGTTAAAAGGGCACATATATTGCTCCTGCTAAAAATTACATTATGATATTTTGTTGAAGTACATATAGTTTGAACTAGGGACTTCATCTTATCTTAACCGCAGATTTAAGTCAAACTCTTACGGGGTCAGACCCCATTTTATTTTCTCCAGATTGGTTCCCCGCAGTGCGGGCAGTTTTTTTCCTTATGAGGTAATGGCCGGTGACAATTCCAGCACAAAGTTGTTATTCTTCTTTCTCTAGCTTTAATCCTTCCCCATATGTCTTCTATTTCTGATTCTTCTGAGGTTTTACCTTTGAATGCGGAGAGATGTCTAATAATCTCTGAAGCCTTTTGATATCTTTCTTCAATTTTAGGTGCGAGGCACTTCATTATAATCCCGTTAATTTCTTTAGGAATTTTGTTATTTATTAATCGAGGAGGTTTAATTTTTCCTTTTTGAGCTTTTTCCAGGATTTTAAAAGGATCAGGGTCAGTGATGGGAGGTCGACCGCTAAGTATCTCATAAAATATACATCCTATTGAGTAAATATCTGAGCCATAGGTTGACTTACCCAGGAATTGTTCTGGCGCCATATAGGGAGGAGAGCCAATTCTTGTCGATGCATAAGGGACATTCTCCAGCCAAACAGAAGTTCCGAAATCTGTGATTTTTGCTGTCCCGTCCTCTGAAATGATAGTGTTTGATGGTCTTAAATCTCTGTGAACTATCTTATTTTTATGGGCGTGATCAATACCGTAAGAGATTTGGGTGATGTAATCAATTGCTTTTTCAAGGTCCAATATTTTTTCTTTTTCTAAAATTCTCTCCAGCGTTTTTCCTTTGACATATTCCATCACCATAAAAAAGACTTTGTTTTCCTTCTCGGCTGCAATCATGCGGACAATGTTCGGGTGATTCAAGGCAGCTTGAAGCCTTGGTTCCTTAAGAAGCTTGAAAAGCTCTAAAGATTGCTTATGGGGAACTTTGACAGCAACTTTTATATTGAGCCAGGTGTCCTTGGCCAGAAAAACTGAGCCAAAGCCCCCACTGCCAAGGGAACGCAATATCTCGTATTTGCCTACTTTTTGACCTTGAAGAAACATCCTATAAATTCCAAAAATGAGAAATCAATGCTAAACTGCAAAGAGCAGCTGTCTCTGCTCTTAATGTTTGTCCGCCCAAGCTGACTGCTTCATACCCATGATTCAAAATATATTTCTCTTCTTCATCTGTCCAGCCACCTTCTGGGCCGACGAGAATAAGAACAGAGGAAGGTGATTTCGGCGTCCTAAGTTCGGAGCTTGAGTTTTCGATTAAAATATCTCTTAAATATTTCCCTCTATTTTCGCTTAAAAGAAGCTTTTTTTCTTCCTCTCTTCCCTCAACAAGCTTTTCGACAGGTATTGGAGATGATATGGAAGGCAAAAAAGACATCTGGCTTTGTTTGACTGCTTCCAGAGCAATTTTCTTCCATCTTTCTATTTTTTTCTGAAATTTTTCCTCAACTTTTACGATAGTACGAGCAGTTATGACTGGGATAATATTTGTGACAGCTAACTCTGTAGATTTCTGGATAATGATATCCATTTTTTTTGATTTAAGAAGAGCTTGGGCCAGAGTAATCTTAATCTTGGGTTTATTTTTATCCAGTGTCTGGAGGATGGATAAGCGGGTCATATTTTTTCCTGTTTCTTCGACTTTTGCCAGATAGTTTGTACCTTGCTCATCAAAGAGCCATACTTTCTCCTCTGGTTTTATTCTGGCCACCTTGCTCAGGTGATGATGTTCATCTCCATAAAGAAGAAGAGAGGAGGAATGAATGTTGCTTTTTTTGATGAAGAAGCGATTTGAAGTCAAATTTTACTCTAATGAATTATATTTTTTACTTTATTGATAATGCCTCGGTATACGGTTTTTAAATCTTCTCCCGTGGATTCTGCAAATTGTTGGAGTAATGCTTTTTGTTCCTTAGTCAATTTTTCAGGGATTTTAACGTTAACTTTAACGAATAAATCTCCTTTTCGATATCCTCCAAGGCTTTTTATGCCTTTTCCTTTTAATCTGAAAACCTCACCTGGTTGGGTGCCCGCCGGAATTTTGAGAACCTCATTCTCTTCAAGAGTTGGAATTTCTGCTGTTGCTCCCAATGCAGCCTGGATAAAGGATATTGTAATTTGACAGAAAAGATTATTTTCTTCTCTTTCAAAAATCTCGTGTTTTTTTACACGGACAGTAACATAAAGGTCTCCTTTTGGAGCTTCCCTGTCCCCTGCTTCTCCTTCTCTTTCTAGTCTGAGTCTCATGCCATTATTAATTCCGGGTGGAATTTTTACCTTTAATTCTTTCTTTTCCCTCATTTTCCCGGAGCCGCCGCACTTCCTGCAGGGAGTGGTTATAATTTCGCCTAATCCGTGGCAATGGGAACATGTTCGTGAAATCGCAAAGAATCCCTGCTGATAGCGAACCTGTCCCTTTCCCTGGCAGTATCGACAGATAGATCTCTGAGTGCCAGGCTGCAGTCTCGATCCCTGGCAAACAGAACAAAGCTCTACTCTGTCAAGTTTGATTTCTTTTTCTGCTCCGAAAGCAACTTCTTCTAAAGAGACTTCAAGCTCTAAAGCAAGATCTCTTCCTCTTTGGGGATAATGGGCTCTTGCTCTTTGCTGAGTTCCGAAAAGATCTCCAAAGCTGAAGCCAAATAAATTGCCCAATATATCTTCAAAATCTTCAAAAATTGATGAATTAAAGCCGGAAAAGCCGCTAAATCCTTCTGCTCGTAATCCATCATGGCCGAATCGGTCATATGTAGACCTCTTCTCAGGATCAATGAGCACACTGTAAGCTTCAGCTACCTCTTTGAACTTATCTTCGGCCGCTTTATCGCCAGGATTCCTGTCAGGATGGTATTTAAGAGCCATTTGACGGTAGGCTTTTTTTATCTCCTCCTGAGTTGAATTCTGCGCTAAGCCTAGGCTTTCATAAAAATCTTTTTTTGTCATTTTCTAAGTTAACTTGGCAAGGATGTTTCGTTACCAACTCGTTCCTGATACTGAGGCCCATATTTATCAGCTTTTTTTGGGAACTATGACTTTTACAATGGCTGGACGAAGCAGCCTGTTATGAAGAGTGTAACCCTTCTGCAATTCCTCAGCAACTTCAGGCTCTTCAACGTCTTCGGATTCTTCAG
>SOIV01000290.1 GCA_004377005.1 Candidatus Aminicenantota bacterium
TCTATCTTCATTTTGTTTACTTAGCCCCTACAATTTTTTCTTTGATTTCTTTTTCCTTTGTTTTTAGGTACATCGTATAGCTTCCGTATTTATCGCAGAGGATATTATACTCGGGAGTTACGAAAGTTGTTGTATTAACCTGCTCTATTACGGCTGGCCCCTCTACTTTATTACCGTACCTGAGCTTATGTCCATCATACACAGGGACTTCTTCAAAGGTCCCCTTCAGAGGCAGATAAACTTTTCTCTTCTTTTTTAAAGCTTTTGAAGGATCAAGCTCGTCATATTCTTCCTTTTTTAATTTTGGCTTGGTTGTCTTCCCGATACTTGTAAGTCTCAGATTTATCAACTCAATCGGCGTTCCCACTTCCTCTAATGAGTACCCATAAAGCCGATTGTGTTCTGGATGAAACTTCGAAACTACAGATTCGATATTTCCTCTCTCCAGCTCATCCTTGGTCATCTCCACGTTTACTTCATGGTATTGTTTAACGTATCTCATATCCAGAGAATAGATATGTTGAATAGAGCCCTCCGGAATGTTTTCTGATCTAAGAAGCTCGGTGGCTTCCTTTCTCATTTCATTAAACAGAGACCTGAATTTCCTCTTGTCTAACTTATTGAGAGACGTTGAATAGGTTCGGACGAAGTTGTGCTTTAAATCAGACATCAACATTCCGGCTGCGCAGAAAATAGACGATTCCTTGGGGATAACCATAACCGGAATCTCCAATTCCAGGGCAATCATACAGGCATGAACCGGTCCTGCTCCACCGGCTACGACCAGAGGGAATTCTCTCGGGTCGTGCCCCCGCTTGACACTCACCTCTCTCACTCCCGAAGCCATATTGACATTTATCACCCGATACATCCCGGCTGCTGCCTCAACCACATTCATGCCTAAAGGATCAGCTATTTTTTCTTTTATGGTCCTCTCTGCCCGCTCATAATTCAGTGGTATTTTTCCTCCGGCAAAGAAATCTTTATCAAGATAACCGAGCACGAGATCCGCGTCTGTACAGGTTGGAAGCTCTCCTCCCAAATCATAACATGCAGGCCCTGGCTTTGAGCCGGCACTCTGAGGTCCCATCCGCAAAAGTCCACCCTCATCAACCCATCCTATACTTCCTCCTCCAGCTCCGATAGTCACTATTCCTAACATAGGAAGGGCTATTCTTAGCCGATTAATTTCTCCCTCGGTAGTAACCAGCGGCGTTTTATCCTTAATAAGCGCGGCGTCGAAACTTGTTCCCCCCATATCGATTGTTAGACAATCATCATAACCCTGGACAGATGTGTACTCTATTCCAGCTACTGGTCCCGCTGCAGGACCTGAGAGGAGGGTTACGGCTGCCTTATCCATTGCAATCTGGGGTGATACAACACCTCCATTGGACTGCATGATGAGTAAGACACCTTCAAACCCGACATCTTTTAATTTCTTAATCAGACTTTTTATATAGCTCTTCAGTATAGGACCGACATATGAGTTTAAAACAGTTGTGGAGATCCTGTCGTAAAATCTGATACTCGGAAAAAATGAAGATGAAACCGTAATGTAGGTGCTTGATTTATCAAATTCGTCGCTTGCTTCAACAAGGTCAATACCAAATTCTTCCTTTATAATTTTCTCGGCCATGGATTCATGAGTATCATTAGCAAAAGAATTCATAAAACAGATAGCAATAGCTTCAATGCCTTCTTTTTTAAAAAGTTTGGCTGCATCGAGAACATCAGTTTGCTCAAGTGGAGTTACAATGTCTCCCTTGTAATCAAGCCTCTCCTCTACAGGAAATCTCAAATGTCTTGGAACCAACGGCTCCACGTTAGTGTATCTGTTGTTATACTGTTCTTCCCTTATCCCCCTCCTCATTTCCAGGGCATCTCTTAGGCCTTTTGTGGTCAAAAGCCCTGTTTTAGCTCCTCTGCGAGTCAATACTGCATTTGTTGTGACAGTGGTTCCATGCACAATAGTTTCAACATCCTTGATGAATTCTTTTAAAGAGATGTTTCTGGCTTTTGCCATTTCTGCAAGGCCCTCCATCAATCCTATTGATGGATCATCAGGAGTGGATAAAACCTTATAAATCTCAGAACCTCCATCTTTAGAAGTCAGCAGAAAATCTGTGAATGTCCCCCCGACATCTATCCCTATTTTGTATTCCATTATTATTTTTATTTTATTATAGCCCGATTGGCTCTTTAAATTCGCCGAAAACTTCTTTGAAAACTTTGGTTATCTCACCTAAAGTGACATAGCTCTTCACGGCTTTCAAAATATGAGGCATCACATTCTCATCGGTCTGAGCAGCCTTTTTCAATCCATGCAAGGCATCTTTCACTTCATTCTCATTTCTTTGAGTTTTTATCTCTATAAGCTTTCTCTTCTGCTCTTCGGCAACTTTAGGATTAAATTGATGAATCTCAACCTCAGCTTTTTCTTCTTCCATCGTATATTTATTCACCCCGATTTTCGTCGTTTCGCCAGATTGAATCTTTTTCTCCTGAATATAGGCCTGCCGGCTTACCTCTCCCTGTATATAGCCTGATTCTACCGCCTTAATCATGCCGCCCATCTCTTCTACTTTTTTCATACACTCCGCAATCTTTTTCTCCATCTCATCTGTTAACCATTCAATATAATAGGAGCCAGCCAGGGGATCGACTGTATCCCTGAGTCCCATCTCATCTGCCAGAATCTGCATCGTCCTCAAGCTTATTAGCGCCGCTTTCTTTGAGGGAATGGTGTAGGCCTCATCATAGGAACAAAGAGCCATTGTTTGGGTTCCTGATAAAGCCGAGATCAAGGCATAATAGGCACCGCGCACTATATTGTTTTCAGGCTGCTGGATTGTCAAACCACCGCCTCCACCGCCAGCAATCATCCTCAAGGTCATTGAACGAGGATTCTTGGCCCCAAAACGTTCCTTTATGATTTTTGCCCAGAGTCTTCTTCCTGCTCTGAATTTTGCGACCTGCTCCCACAGGTTACCGTAGATGTCAAAGTTGAAGGCGATCCTTCCGGCAAAATCATCAATGTTAAGTCCCCTCTTAAGCACTTCCTGGATATAAGAAATAGCAATCTCAAAAGCATAAGCCATTTCCTGGACTGGAGTAGCACCTGATTCTCTTATATGATAGCCGCAGACACTGAAGGGGTTGAATTTGGGAACATTTTTAGAACAGAATTCGACCATATCGCCAATCAACCGGATTGAAGGCCCGACCGGGAAAATCCAGGTTCCTCGACCTATGTATTCTTTCAAAATATCATTCTGTATGGTGCCTCTTACATCATCCCAAGGTATACCCTGCTTCTCTGCCATTACAAGATACATAGCCAACATCACTGAGGCTACAGGATTGATGGTGAGGGAGGTGCTAATTTTATCGATAGGGATATCAGCAAAAGCTTCTTCTAAATCTTCAAGAGTATCTATGGCCATTCCTACCCTGCCAACCTCTTCTTCCGCAAACGGATCATCCGAATCCAAACCCAGCTGTGTTGGTAAATCAAAAGCAACATTGAGTGCTGTCTGCCCTTGGTCCAGAAGCCACTTAAACCTCTCGTTCGTTTCCTTGGCAGTCCCGAATCCTGAATACTGGCGCATAGTCCAGGGGCGCTTGCGGTACATCAGAGGATGGATACCTCTTGTGAATGGATATTCGCCAGGCTGCCCGATATCTTTATCATAGCTTAGATCCTTAGTGTCTTCAGGACCATAGACAGGTTTGACTTTAATCCCGGACTCGAGAATAATCTCTTTAATCTCTTCGGGTTTATCAGATTTTTTCATTTCGCTCCCCTACCCTTTTTTTTATAAACTCTATAATTTCATCCAGCTTGGCTCCAACAGGAAAAACCTCGGTTACACCGTAGTCTTTGAGAATTTTTACATCCCCTTGGGGGATATTGCCTCCAACCAGCACTAATATATCAATGAGCTTCTTTTCTTTTAGCCGCGCTATCAACTTTTTGCTCAAAGGAAGATGAACACCAGAGTAAATAGAGAGCCCGATCACATCCACATCTTCTTCAAGAGCGGTGTTCACTATTTCATCGATTGTTTTGTGAAGGCCAGTATAGAGAACCTCCATCCCTGCTTCTTTGAGGGCATGAACGACTACTTTCGCACCCTTATCATGCCCATCAAGGCCCGGTTTAGCTATGAGCACTCTGATTCTTTTCTCGCCCAAAATCCTATCCCTTTGACTTCCTGGGGAGATGAAGGAACTTAATATTTGCCGTCAATGATCTCGGTCAAGATCCCGTGGGTCGCTGCAGGGTGAATAAAGGCAAAATTTCTCTTATACTCGGCGAAAAATCTAGGCTTTTGATCAATCATCCTTACCTTATTTCTTTTTAGCAGCTCGAGAGATTTCTCGCAATTGTCCACATTATAGCTTATGAGCATAACACCTTCACCGGCACGTCTAATAAATTTGGCCACCTCTCCTGTGCCATCAAGGTCTTCCATAATTTCAATTGCTGTCGGTCCGACCATAAAGCCAGCAACTCTGATCTTCTCTGGTTTATCAACATAGCGGTAAGCTACCTCCCAGCCAAAGGCATCTGTATAGTCCTTTTCTGCTTTTTTCACGTCGTTGACAGCAATACAGATATGATCCACAAAGTTTGTTTTTAGTTTTTCTGCCATTTAATAAGCTCCTTTTCAATGATAGATATAATTTTAAAAATCATAGATATATTATAAAACCCTAATTGCTCTATTCTTAGTCCTATTTCCTTGAAATATAAGGGGTATTTCCGGTTTCGGGTGAGCCAGGAGGGAGTTTAAAAAGAAGAGCGCCCTCCACCGGACACGCTTCGAAGCATTCCCCACACTGCTGGCAGAGGTCAAGAACAATCGCCGCTTTTCCCTTATGTAACCCGATGATACCGGGAGGACAGGCCCTCGTGCAAGCACCACAGCCATTACACCGGAAAGCATCAATCCACGGATAGAGCCCCATGCCGCTAGAATCAGAATGGGGATAAACACTCATTTTTGTGCCCGGTATCTGGGGACGAGCACTCGCAATTTCATTTAATATCATAATAAATCTCTCCTTTCTCTACGTTTTAGAATCTCATTCCCAGGCGGTAACCATCCTGGATGGCATCAAGGCCGCGCCTCACCCATACGCAATCACCTATCATAGCCGTATCAGCCTTGAACGAGCCGTAGCTTAGTTCTTTGCTAGAAACGAGTCGAGACAAGATAACCGTGTCGGCAGGTACTGTCTGGTTCTTGAATTGCTTCTTTTCTTTTGTCTTCCTTTCTACAATCGTCCAGTCCGCCACTACACCTTTCTCAGTGATCTTTTTAGCCTGCCCGTAGGTTAGCTGTTGAACCTTTGCCTGCCTGAGCCTGAGCCTGTAGCGCCAGATGTATGAAGGATTTACATCCCAACCAAACCTTGGAGCAGGATCGATCATTGCCAGGTTATAATCCTTTACCTTCTCTTTTTCCATTTTTCCGACCACAAAGAGGGCAAGAGATATTGCAGCACCCGAGCCCCCGAGGATAACCACATTCTTTCCCAGTTTTGCTTTGCCAGTAAAAACATCGAACATGCTCACAACATGCGGCTTATCTGCACCAGGAATATCAGGAACTTCGGGCACAGCGCCTGTGGCAATGACCAGGGAATCTGGCTTTTCCTTTTCAAGAAGCTCCTTGGTCACTGGCGTGTTGAGAGCGAATTTTACTCCGGACTTTTCACACTGAGCCTTCATGTTGTTAATCCATCTCATAAATTCCTGATCGTCCCAGTATTTACTTGATCTTTCTCCCCAGGGATTCCGCGAAGCATAATACCACTGCCCACCGATGTGACCGGTCTTTTCGTAGACAGTCACCTCATGGCCCTTCTCAGCGGCAATGCATGCTGCTTGAAGACCGGCGATCCCAGCACCAGCAACTATTATCTTTCTCTTTACTTCGGCCTTGGGGAATCCGTAGTAGCCCCATTCACGCTCGCCCTCATGGCCGCAGGAGGGACGAACCGTGCAGGTGACCGGAGCATCACGGAAGAGCCGGGCCAGGCAGACCTGACAAGCTATGCAGGGAATAATATCCTCCTGGCGGTCCCACTTGATTTTATTAGGAAGGGCTGGATCTGCAATCTGCGGCCGGCACATCTCCCATATATCCAGCTTGCCTTCAGCGATAGCCTTTTCAGGAATCTCTGGAACAAAGAGTCGGTAGGCCATGCTGACAGGTATCTTTACTGCTTTCTTGGTCTTTTCAGCCACGTAGAGCCATTCTCCCATAGGAATATCCCTGGAGATGACCGAGCCCAACGACTCCTGCCAACCGACGGTCACGCTAATGTAATCACAACCAGCCGCTTCAGCTATTTTAATCGATTCTAAGCTTTCCTCTTCGGTGTTTCCCTCAACATCATCCAGCATCTCCCAACCGCAGAGTCGTATGCCCAGTGCGATATCAGGACCAATCTCCTTGCGAATCCCCTCAACAATTTTCCTCATAAATGCGCTTCGCCCCTGGATGTCGCCGCCGTACTCATCGCTTCTCCAATTCGTAAATTTAGAGATAAAGTTGGAAATGAGATAGCCGACGATTCCTGAGATTTCGATGATTTCGTACCCGGCTTCCGCAGCTCTTCGGGCACCGTCAATATGCTCTTGAATACATTCCTCAACCTCAGGTATGCTCATCTTCCTTTGAGGTCGGAATCGGCGCAGCCTTTGTTTGATTGCTGATGGCCCTACCGTGTAAGGAAGGTTTATTCCCCCAACACGACCGCAGTGCATCAATTGAAGACAGGCCAGCGCATCACCTTGATGAATAACATCAGCCATCTTCTTCAAACCAGGGATAAACTTGTCATCCCAGATTCCCATCATGCCCATATACCCTTGCCCCTCACCTCTCGGGTCAGTATAAGCACCTTGAGTAGTCACAATCCCTGAACCGCCTCGAGCGTGTGCCTCTATATAAGCAAGTTCCTTCTCGGAGACAAAACCATCGCTATAATTGAAATTAGTCTCAGTAGAGGCGTACTTAATCCTATTTTTTGCCCAAAATTTACCAATCTGAATCGGGCTAAAGATGTTCGGGTATTTTTTTTCTCCCGGGAGCATATTCTCCTCCTTCCTGTTTGCTGGACAAAGCCATCAATGAGTTCAAGCTATCTCTCTCAATAACTAACCTGATTTATTCATAAATTATGCCGACACCAATATTTATTTTCATTGATATCTGCTCGTTACTCTGATTTCACTTCTAGCATAACATTCAATCGGTCTCAAATGCGTTTCTTTTTATTATATGTCGGCATAATTTACCCTTCGGGCGGGCCGATTTCACCGCATCTGCTTCGTTACAGGGCATTTGCAGTGGAGAACCACAGCCGCATACCCTGTGCCTCGCATCTGCGGCAAACTCGATCCGTGAATAATCCAGGCTAAATAATCCGAGTTTTATTCCTGCGCCTACGCATGAAAGATTATACGGGAAAACATTTAATTTGCAAGAAACGGAATTTTTCCATAGAATTCAATGAGGGAGAGAGGAGCAAGTATCTTGAAACCACAAGTAGTGCTCAGTTTAGAGCAGGCCCTGACCTTGACTTACGCAACGCTGCGCTTTGTCCATTTGGGCTGGCGTGTTATCCGGGTGGAACAAACACCGGTGTCAGGACGTAAATCCAAGGGCGACCCCAACCGCTACATAGGCCGACAGGTAGCGGGCGAGGACCGGCACAGCTATTTCGTAGCTCCAAACCTCGGGAAGGAGGCGATCGCCATAGACCTGAAACAGGCTGAGGGACAGGCTCTCTTGAAACACCTCATCAAAGAGCTCCAGGTAGATGTTTTTTGCACTAACACTTTACCGGCGCGCCACAAGCAGCTCGGCATCGATTATGAAACCTTGTGTAAGCAAAAGGAAGACCTCGTCTGGTGCTGTATCTCTGCTATGGGACTGGCATATCCTGATGTCCCCGGCTACGACCCGGTCATGCAGGCGCTGTGCGGATATATGGATATCACTGGACACGCAGATGGTCCTCCGCTTCAGTGTGGACCGCCGCTGGTGGACCTCAAGGCAGGGGACGAGGCATTCATCCAGATTATCCTGGCATTGATGGAGCGCAACGAAACTGGCAAGGGAAAACAGATTGACATCTCCATGGCCCAGGTAGCAGTCTCCTGGTTACACACTTTCCTCCCCATGTTGGATATGGGCAGCCCTCCCTCTGAGCTTAAACGTTCGGGCAACGAACACCGCCAGTTTATCCCCGTAAACGCCTACCAGACAAAAGACGGCTTCATCTACATGGCAATCGGCAGCGACGCCCAATGGAGTCGTTTCGTCAAACAGCCTTTGTTTGCACCTCTCGATGAAGAACGTTTCACCACCAACGAAGGACGTCGCAAGGACAAAACAGAACTCCACAAGTCCATCGAGGCAATAACCCAGCAGCATCCGTCAGACAAGATAGCCAAGGTGCTGGCCGAAGCTGGAATACCTCATTCGCCAATCACTCCCATAGAAAATGTGCCTAACCTGCCTTTTGTTTCCTCTAACGCCCTGAGAACCACAACACCCGACGGCCGCGCGGTAAGGCTACCTCCTCCAGCAGTGGAGACGGACTACCTTAGACAAATTAAAGGAACTCTTCCCTTTGCCCCAGCATACGGTGAGCACACCGATACCATCCTTAAAGAGGTCGGACTGTCCCCTCCTGAGATCGCGTCACTCAGAGAACGAGGGATTGTGGCATGAGGCGATTTGATTACCTCAGACCAAAATCTTTAAAAGAAGCCCTTCAGCAGAAGAAAACCATAGCTGGCGCCAAATTTATATCAGGCGGAACGGACCTTCTGGTCCAGATCAAGAACCGGGAGCTACAACCACCAACACTGATCTCTCTGCGGTCTATTCCCGAACTTGCTACCATTGAAATAAATGGAGGCGCTCGTATCGGGGCTCTGGCTACCATCAGCGACATCATCCAGCATAATGAACTTGGCCTTAACTACCCTGTGCTGGTGGAAGCGGCCAGGAGGCTGGGAAGCGTTCAGATTCGTAATGTTGCCACAGTCGGGGGAAATCTCTGCAACTGCTCCCCGTCCGCAGATATGGCCCTTCCGCTCCTCGTGCTGGAAGCGAAAGTCAGACTCCGAACCGCTAAAGCAAGGCGAGAGATCCAGATCAGCGAATTCTTTAAAGGGCCTGGCGAGTCGTGCCTTTCCTCCGATGAGATATTGACAGACATTATATTGGATCCTCCACATCAAAAAGCAAAGGCAACTTTTCTGAAGAAGGGTCGGGTGAAAATGGATCTGGCCATAGCCAGTTTGGCTGTGCTACTTGAGATGGAGGGGGGAAAATGCCGTAAAGCCCGTATCGCTGCTGGATCTGTGGCGCCTGTGCCGCTGCGCCTTTACAAAGTGGAAGCTTTGCTTGAAGGCAGCACTGTAACTGAAAAGCTAGCGGCCGAAGCCCAGCGATTGGCAACAAAAATTATTTCTCCGATAACCGACATCCGCGCCACTGAGGAATACCGCCGGCAGATTGTTAGAGTATATGTGAAGCGCGGACTAGAGAAGATCCTCGGATAAAGCCAGGCATGAAAACAGAAATCTCTTTCATCCTCAACGGCTCAGAAGTAAAGGTGACGGTCGATGGACATCTGCGTCTCATTGATGTCCTGCGCAACACGATGGGTTTGACTGGAACCAAGGAAGCCTGCGGCGAAGGTGAGTGTGGGGCTTGTACGGTAATCGTCGACGGAAAAGCTGTCAACTCCTGCCTGTATCCGGCTCATGAGATCGAGGGCAAGAGTGTTATAACCATCGAAGGCCTCCATGTGCCCAAACACAAATTATCTAAGATCCAGCAGGGCTTTGTCGATCATGGTGCGATCCAATGCGGATTTTGCACACCAGGCATGATCATGTCAGCCAAGGCCTTACTCGATTCTAACCCTAATCCATCAGATAAAGAGATCCGCGAAGCTTTGCAGGGCAACCTCTGTCGCTGCACCGGCTACGTACAGATAGTTGAAGCTGTGAAGCGGGTGGCGAGACAAATGAAGGGTAAACAATGAATAATTTCCGTTACATCGGAAAAGAAACTCGGCGGCCAGACGCCCCCGACAAAGCTGCGGGCAAAGCTCACTATATCCATGACCTTCGACGCCCGGGTATGCTGTATGGAAAAATAAAATTCAGCGATCATCCTCATGCCCGGATTAAACATATCGACACTTCCAAAGCCGAGCGTCTTAATGGCGTCAGGGCAGTGATTACGTCAAACAACTCACCCGAGGTTCGCTTGGGCTTCTTGCGTGATAACTTAGCCCTGAAGAAAGATAAAGTTCGCCAGTATCGGGACGAGATTGCAGCGGTTGCAGCAATCGATCCTGACATAGCTGAAGAGGCAGTAGAGTTGATAAAAGTGGAGTATGAACCTTTGCCTGGACTCTTTTCGCCTCGCGAAGCAATGAAGAAAGGATCGCCCCTCATTCACGAAACCGATGCCCAGGGCCGCCCCAGAACCGACAACCTGCTCCCGCTGCGATTCCATCACGAGTCGGGCGATTTGGATGCCGGAAAGCGGGCAGCCAAGTACGTGGCAGAAGGAGAGTTCTCAACTCCGCGGGTTCAGCAGTGCTGCATGGGAACTGCAGGATGCATAGCTGAGTTTGACATGAATAACAACCTTACCATCTGGGCCAAAACCCAGATCCCTTTTCTGGCCCAGCGTGATTTCAATCGAGCTCTTTCTGACATGGGATTACACGACAAGAACACCCGGATCATCGTACCCACGATTGGTGGAGCCTTTGGAACAGGCCTTGACACCCATGCCTACGAATACATAGCTATCCTGCTGGCGTTTCAGACTGGTCAGCCGGTGAAGATAGTCTATACCCGGGACGAGGAGTTCGCTTATCTTTCACCCCGACAGTCATCTACCACAAAAATAATCCAGGGCTGTGACCAGAACGGTAAGCTCACTTTCCGTCAGGTCGAAGTAACACAAGACAACGGAGCCTACACTTCCTGGGGAGCGACCTACCCGTCGGTCATGATGATACCTGCTACGTCACTCTATCGTGTTTCTAACGTCTATTTTAACGCTCAATTAGTTTACACAAACAACACGTATTGCCAGGCTATGCGTGGATACGGCAATCCTGAGCACACCTGGGCCCTGGAAAGCAACATGGATGAACTGGCCGGAGAAGCTGGGATAGATCCATATGAGTTCCGGATGATTAACTGCAACAGACCTAAAGAGACCACACCCATGGGACTGAAAGTCAGCACCTGTGGACTCAAGGAGTGTCTGGAAACTGTAGCCAAAAAACTAGACTGGAAGAAAAAGAGCAAAAAAGGCAAGTGCCGTGGTAAGGGAATGGCTTCTCTTGTTCATGTGGGTGGCGGCGCCCGCATCTATCGATCGGATGCCAGCGGCCTGATCTTGAAGCTTGATGACTTCGGTAATGTAAATGCTTTCCACGGAGGAGTGGAGATGGGCCAGGGCCTGCATTCTGTCTTGACTCTTGGGATTGCCGAAGCTCTAGGTGTTCGCCCTGAGAAGGTGTTCATCAATCCCCTTGATACATCCACATGTCCCTGGGATGTGGGAACTCATGCAAGCCGCGGCGCTTTTATGGCCTGTAATACAGCCATCCTTGCAGCCAATAAGCTGCGCGACAAAATCTTTGAGCTGGCAGAAGAATTATTTCCACAAGAGGTAGAAAAAAACCTCGAGAAGTTCAGAAAGAAAAACCCAGGCTACAAACCGCCTGATTTCGACTTTGTTAAGGCGGCAAAACGAGAACGCTTCGACATGCAAGACGGATCCATATTTATCAAAGACGCCCCACGTGAGCCCTGGCTAAGTCTGGACCTGGGAAGGCTGCTTCGGACAATCCACTTCCGCACTCAGGGTCAGATGCTTACAACCGAAGTCTTTTACGATCCCCCGAACGAACTCCCCGATTTTGAAAAAGGGTTTGGCAACATCTCTGCTACCTATGCCTACGGAACCCAAGGTGTAGAAGTGGAAGTAGATACTGAGACCGGTGAGGTCAGGATTATGAGAATGGTCGCAGCCCACGATGTAGGCAAAGTCCTGAATCCCCCTGCACTTAAGGGCCAGATTTACGGCGCACTCGCTCAAGGCGTTGGTTACGCTCTTTACGAGGAGCTTCTATCTCAAAAGGGAAAGATACTGAATCCAAATTTCAGGGACTACAAGATTCCCACTGTCCAGGAGATGAATTTTCCCGTAGATCTTGAGTTCATCGAAACCAATGACAGCTTCGGCCCTTTTGGTGCCAAGGGAGTCGCCGAGCCCGGCCTCGTGCCTACCGCTCCTGCCATTGCTAATGCGATCTACGATGCTGTGGGGATCAGGATACGCGATCTCCCCATCACTCCGGAAAAAATTCTGGCCGCACTAAAGAAGCTCAAGGCATCAAAGGACTAAAATTGGGGACCGTTAGTTATGCTCACTAATATAATTGGGGCCTGGCCCCATTTTTTGTTAAAATTGGGGACTGTCCCCTTTTTTCTACAACTGTTCACGATATATGACAATAAAACATCAAAAATTCTCTGATTTTGCCTGAAAATACTTGGCATGAAAGTTGCAAAAGATGTATAATAGCGATGTTAGAAGGGAGATGAACAAATGAAAAATTTAGTTCTTATCTTTTCTGTGGTTTTCCTGGTTACAAGCTGCACTACTATTGATGAGTACTATACAGGGGAAGGAATAAGAGTAAAGCCTGAAAAACATCAAGAATATTACGACGATAGTCCTTATTATTCTCATTACACACCGTCTTCTTATAGTCCGGTCTATTGGGGAGGATTTTCTTTTGGATTTCCTTATTTCTTCTGGAGCCCATATTCCTATTATGGACTCTATGATTATTATTATGGATATTACGGCGGATATTACGGCGGGTATTATAGGGGCTACCCCACCTATTATAGTTCCAGGTCTGGCGGATCTGTGATCACAAAGAAACAGTTAAAGAAAAGGACTAGCTCGAGAGTTACAACGGGAACTGTTCAAGGAAACGTTGGAACGATAACGAGCACAGGAAAGATAAGATCAACTGTTACAAGATCAGGTTCATCAACAAGGTCAAGAGGAACATCATCC
>SOIV01000060.1 GCA_004377005.1 Candidatus Aminicenantota bacterium
ACTCTATGCTTTTTGTATCGTAGTCGACGATAAGGATCTTTTTTCCTGCCATGGCGTATCTTCAAAAATAAAGATTTTAGAATAAACCACTTAGATTGTCAATGAATGGTGGGATAGCCTAAGCATATATCTAGATTATAACAATCGGTTATCGCGGGAATAAATGGGGACAGGCCCCATTTTGCAAGAAAGAGGACATTCTCATACAGAAAATGGGGACAGGCCCCATTTATTCGCTATATAAAAAAGGAGGAGAACAAAGCTGTTCTCCTCCTCAATACGAAGATGTTGTCTGGGGATTACTTTTTCTTCAAATAGACATTGCCGCTAAAGGTAGAAAGCTTCACTAAAGGGCCTCCTTTGTTGACAACGCCAGATATTCTTTTCTTACTGATTTTACCTGACATCTTAATCTCAAAATCGCTTTCGATCCTTCCGCTGAAAGTCTCTGCCTCAAGGTCAAAACCAGAATCAGCAGGCAGGCTCATCTCAATTCTCCCGCTGTGTGTATTAAGAGTGTATCTCCCATTGCGGTTAATCTTTCCATCATAAATAACTGAACCAGTTACTGTATTAGCATCTACAACACTGGCCTCGGAAACTTCCTTCAGCTCTATCCTGCCTGTAACCACATTGGCTTTTATCGAACCTTTGATTTGGCTTGCGGTTATCCTCCCGGTTACGGTCTCCATAAACGCATCTCCTGTAATATTCTGAAGGTTAATTTTTCCAGTTACAGTTTCACAATCCACTCCTTTATCCGCTTTTTTTACTACAATACCTCCGGTCACTATATTAACCTTAATTGCGCCGCCAATCTTTTCGAGGTCAACATTACCTGTCACTGAATTGATCTTTGCAGATGCCTTTGCTGGTATCATCAAGCTATACTTGACGGAAACATTCAAAGATCTTCTTCTCCAGATTTTTCCTCTATCTGGGTATTCGGTCTTAATCCGAAGAGTATTGCCTTCTTTTTCAACCTCGATCCTGACCAAGCCTGCATTTTCTATAGCCTTATCAAGAGTTGAGGCTCTAGAAATCTTAGTAGCATCAATCTTAACCTCTCCCTTATTCCAGCTTTTAATATCTATGCTTCCGGTTATGTTCTCTAAAGTAATCTTCCCATCCTTTGCCAAACTTACAGTTTTTTCGAATTTCTCTTCGTACGTCTCCTTGGCTGTTGCCTCGGCGGCATAAAATCCCATAAGGAAAAATAATCCGGCCAAAATGGCCACCCACTTTGCTGTTTTGTATGATCTCATAATAGACCTCCTATTTTAGTCCTTATATTATTGTCTTGAATTCCCTTCTCGGGGAAGACGCTTGTTTTGTTTCCATCATTTCATTAAGAAAATTCATTTTTCCCCTATAAGCGGCCAGCAAATAATTCCTGGCGTCAATATTCTCAGGATTCTGGAGAACCATATGCCGGCAGGCCATTATGGAAGAATCGATGACTTCAAGGTTGCTCTTAAAAACCTGAGCGATCTGAGGATCCATCTGCCCCTCCTGCGCAGAAATCGCCTCCCCCAGGGCCTTTATAGCCTTTTGATAATGGTGCTCAGCCTCATCCAATTTGGCAAGCGTGTATTTCTGCAGATCACCTCCGTCCAGAAAATCCCTTCCTGTCCAATGCCGCAATCCTATTATCACTGCACCAACTATAAAAGCTGAAATCACTACCGAACTTAATGCATACTTAAGCTTTGGCGGGGAAAAAATAAGGCTAAACCAGGCTCTTTTCCGCGGCTTGAAATCCAGGACTCTCTGCTCCTCTGGTTTCAATCCTGCCTTTATTTTAAGCCATGTTTGGTCTGAGGGTGCGAGCTCTTCTAGCTTCCTGGCATCCTCGACAATCGCCTCAAAGTCCTCTAAAAGATGCCTGCAATCCGGGCAGACATCGAGATGCTGCTCAACGGAGGCGCTCTTCCGGGCTTGTTGAAGACTCCCATCGATATATTCGCTTATTAATTTTCTCGCTTTAGAGCATCTCATTTTCCTCTCTCCTTAAACATGGTTTTATTTCCAAGGTACTCGCGGATCTTCATCCTCGCTTTGAAAAGCTGTGACTTGGATGTCCCCACCGAGCATCCCAACATCTGGGATATTTCCCTGTGCTTAAAGCCTTGAACGTCATGAAGGAGAAAAATACTTTTCATTTTGTCCGGCAGGTTCTGTATGGCATCATCCAACAACTTCTTCATTATCTCATCACCAGATTTATAAGTTCCCCCCTCAATTTTTCCTTCTACCTCATCTAGAGGCATTGTTCTCTGAAGCTGGTTTTTCTTTCTCCGTAAATAGCTATAACAGGTATTAACTGCTATGCGATAAATCCAGCCGACAAAAGTCTCCTCGTTCCGGATGTCATGGAGGTGAGAAAAAACTTTGAGAAAAATATCCTGCAACAAATCTTCAGCAATTTCTCTATTATAGGTGTAACGATAAACCAGGTTGAATAGGGGACGGTTAAAATGCTTGTAAATAGCCTCCATAGCTTGGATGTCTCCCTCGCGGCTGCGTCTAATCACGTCTTTAAGAAAAAAAGAGTCTGAGAGATTTATTCCGTTAGCCAGCTTTTTTTCTTCCTCAGTCATGATTCGACTATCTGTATTGAGTTCCATTGTAGCAGAATGAGCAACACTTATTCTATACTGCGCTTCATGGATTACGGTTACTACTGGAAAAAACATCTATACTTTTCTCCTCATTTTATTATGATGAAACAGAGGTCCAGAAGGTTGCCTGCCTTTTTAAAAAAATGGCATAGGAAATCTTTTTTTGAATATGAAAATGTATGGATGATGCCTCGATAAATCCTTTAATGGGAGAAATAAAAAGCGCTCCAACCCCTTGCGGCTGACGCTCGCCAAATTTGAAAGAATCTGCTAAGGATATGGATCGTCCATCCTTTTCTATTCTCTCGTACTCTCCTCCTGGTACGACCCACGTAGCGATAACAGCCAAAACCACCATAATATAAATGAGAACAAGAGTATGGGGCAGTTTTACTTTCTTTTAATTCATTACCTCATTACCTCTTTAGTCTTTAAATTAAATCTATCTCCGGAGCTTAAGATATGCATGATCATGTTAAACCCGCTGATCAATCGAGATGGAGAAATTCGAATTTGTGCTTGAGTAGCGTCGTAAACAACAACATTTCGCTCTCCAACGACTTCAAAGATTTCATCAGGTGTAAAAATAATAGCTGTCGATTCATCAATCCCAATTCCCAGAAGCTTCGGGTTTTCAGCCACAAGGCTGATGAGGCGGTTATGCCTTTTCCTCCTGATAAAATGCTGGTCAATGATTGCTGTTTTTATAAACCCAAAGCCTTTTACGGTAACAATATTATTGGCCTGGATAGTTTCGAATTCATGACCTTTCTTAACTTCTCTTTTTTCATCGCCGGTAATCATGATCTCGCTCATCACTGCTGCTCCAGCACTTGTTCCCCCGATGACAGCTCCCTTCTCGTAGATTTCCAGAAGTTTTCTGTGAATTGGGGTATCAATAAGGATATCCATAAGGCGGGATTGCACCCCACCCGAAAAGAAAACACCACCGACATCATCGAGAATTCCAGTATTTTCCACCTTCAGAGCTTGCTCTCTGGTCAGTATATGATACTCGACCTCTCGTGCTCCAAACCTTTTGAGCTGCTCCGCCTGTTCAGACCCAACTTCATCTGGTACGCTACTCGCCATGGGGAAGATAATGATTTTTCCGCTGTTAAATTTATCGGCAAGTTTTACAAATTTTTTCATCATGGTTTCGGGTCGAGAGCCACCTCCAATGATGAAAAGATAGCCTTTCGCCTCCGAAAAGGCTGGAAGAGAGATGAATATATGCAAGCTCAAGAACAGCATCAGCATTTTTTTCATCTTTTACCTCCTCTTTTTTTTATTGAGTTATAACGAAAAATTTTTCATTGAAATTCAAATTATGATATCTCAATCACTCTTAAAAAGGAATATTTATTAAAAGGGAAAAAAGGGAGATTTGATAAATCAAATGCTTATCATAACAAAAAAGAAAAGATGTTATTTTAAAAAGTGCTAATACTTATTTATCCAATAAAAAAGGCATTTTTTTAGCTGGAAGTCTTGTTTAATCCATGTTAAAAAATGCATTATGGGAAAGTAAGGACGGTTAGCAATGAAAAAATTAAAATTCTTTGGACATTTTTTAACATTCTTAGTTTTTGGGTTCTTGGCGATTACCCTCCATCCTGCGGAGGGAGTAAGAAAAGAGAGCCTTATGGTCAAAGGACTCTCCGAGCCTGTTGAGATCATCAAGGACCAGTGGGGAATCTCTCATATTTTCGCTCAGAACGAGAAGGATCTCTTCTTTGCTCAGGGATTCAACGTAGCCAGAGACAGACTCTTCCAGCTTGAAATTTGGCGGCGGCAGGCAACAGGAACCATGGCAGAAATTCAAGGCTCTAAAGCTCTCAAGCGTGATATCGGGTCGCGTCTTCTCAAAGCTCGGGTTGACATGAAGCAGGAGATGAATCATTACCATCCCCGAGGAGAAGAAATCATCCCTTCCTTCGTCAGAGGGATCAACGCTTATATCGACATCACCAACAAAAATCCAGGCCTCCTTCCTCTGGAGTTTTCCCTCTTGGGCCTTAAACCGGGCCATTGGACTCCTGAAGTCGTCGTCTCCCGCCATAACGGACTTTTCCGGAACGCTGGCTATGAAATTGCCTTTGCTCAATCGGTCAATGTATTAGGCGCTCAGAAATTAAAGAACCTGCTCAACCTTCATCCCGGCGATCCTTCACTCAAACCAGACGAAGGGATTGACCTGGGTCTTATCTCAGACAATATCCTGGAGCTTTATTATGCCTCGCGGGCTCGCGTAAGATTCGGACCCGAGGATATCATTGACCCATCTCATAAGATAAATCAATCTCCATCCCCTCCTCTTGGTCTCACAACCTTTCCGACTGGAAAAGTGGAAGAAAATGCTTTTTACGCTTACCAGAAACTATCGTGTCCTCTTATTGTTCCACTTTCCCTGGCCACGCAATTGCACCATGAAATGAATTTGGGGAGCAACAATTGGGTAGTCAGGGGCAGACTCACCTCCTCCGGCTATCCTATGATGGCCAACGATCCCCACCGCAGTCAACAAATTCCCTCGCTAAGGTATTGGGTCCACCTTGTGGCGCCAGGGTGGAATGTGATCGGAGGCGGAGAGCCTGCCCTGCCTGGTATATCCATCGGCCACAATGAATACGGCGCCTGGGGGCTCACAATTTTTTCCGTAGATCAGGAAGACCTATACATCTATGAAACCAATCCGGCTGATCCCAACCAGTATCGATATCAGGAAAATTGGGAAAAAATGAAGATCATTCAAGAAAAAATCCAAATAAAGGGCAAGTCAGCGGTCACTGTAGACCTCAAATTCACCCGGCACGGTCCGGTCCTCTATGAAGATAAAAGTCACCACAAGGCCTATGCCTTGAGAGCAGCCTGGCTTGAGATTGGAGCAGCACCGTATCTAGCAAGTCTGCGAATGGATCAGGCCCGAAACTGGGAAGAGTTCAGAGATGCGTGCAGCTTCTCCAGAACCCCATCAGAAAACATGGTCTGGGCCGACACGGAGAACAACATAGGATGGCAAGCAGCGGGAATCACGCCCCTTCGAAAAAACTGGAACGGGCTCCTTCCAGTGCCAGGAGACGGGCGGTATGAATGGAAGGGCTATCTTCCTATAAAAGACCTGCCCCACACTTTCAACCCGCCAGAAGGCTATTTTGCCACAGCAAACCAAGATAATATTCCACCGGGTTATCCCTACGATATAGGATTTATATGGACTGATCCTTACCGTTTTTCCCGGATACAGGAGTTTCTTAGTTCAGGCCGCAAACTGGCCATGACAGACATGATGGAGCTGCAGCAAGATTTCCTCTCCATTCCAGCCCGAACACTAGTCCCGCTTCTAAAGGAGCTCCGTTCAACTGATACCAGGACTCAGAAGGCACTAAAAATGCTTCTCTCTTGGGATTATGTGATGGACCCGGATTCTGCTGAAGCAGCCATCTACATGAGCTGGGAGAGGCGACTTTCTAGAAATGTTTGGGACCTTTATATACCGGAGGAAGCACGAAGAGTCTTCCCACGCCGTTCTCTCAAAAAACTGATTGATTTTCTCCAAGCTCCAGATAGCCAGTTCGGCCCCAACCCCGCACTTGCCAGGGACGCTCTTCTGATCAAGAGCCTCGAGGAAGGGATTTCGAACCTTGTTAAGCGCCTGGGCTCGGATACGAGCAAGTGGCAGTACGGACAGGAGAAATTCCACCACATCAAAATCCGGCATATGCTCAGCAACGCTGTCAAGCCCGAACTTCGAGCTGAGCTAGAGGTCGGACCTTTTCCCAGGGGAGGAAATAGCTATACAGTAAATAATACCTCAAGCGGTTATAACCAGACTTCCGGTGCTTCTTTCCGGATTATCGTTGATCTTGGAAATTGGGATAACTCCTTAGGAACAAACAGCCCCGGGCAGTCAGGAGACCCAAACAGCCCACACTATGCTGACCTTTTTGATATGTGGGCCAAGGCAAAATATTTTCCGATCTTTTTCTCACGAACCAAGATAGAATCAGCGGCTGAGAGGGTAACAATCCTCAAACCTGGGGTCAGACTTGCAAAACTTGAATAATTGCGGTCGGACTTTTTTATTGTAGGGGCTTGATTTATCAAGCCCGCACCTGCCTTTTTGCCCAGATAAAAGGATACAAAAAACATTATAAAGAAATAAACTCCTAAGGATAAGGCCTGATCCCATAAAGAGAAACAAAATGCTAGGATTTTTTATTATGGGTATTCAAGCAAATAGAGTGGAAAGAATAAGATAAATTGCAACGGAGAAGAGGCCTGCGGCCGGGAGCGATATAATCCAGGCTGAGAAGATTTTTTTTATCACACTCAAGTTTATAGCAGAGATACCTCGAGCCAGACCGACTCCGATGATATTGCCCACGGCAACGTGGGTGGTTGATACAGGCATGCCGAGCCGAGAACAAAGAAGAACTGTGGTGGCCGTCCCAAATTCAGCAGAAAAACCACGCGTCGGGGTTATAGATGTTATTTTTTTCCCCACTGTCTCCATAACACGGTAGCCCCATGTATAAATCCCAAAAGCTAATCCTGCACCACCAAGGAGCAACAGCCAAAGCGGGATGGCAACTTGCATTTCAACTTTCTGAGTTTGTATAACAATCACAATAGCTGCAACCGGACCAATGGCATTAGCCACATCATTCGCTCCATGAGAAAATGCCTGAAAACTGGCTGAGAGAACCTGAAGAGGATTAGCCATCTTTTCAACCTGATAATAAGGGTCTGTATCTCTTTCCTTGTATCTCCGAAGAAAAAAAGAGCCAAGGAGAAAACCTCCAGCACCTACACACAATGAAATAAGAAGAGCCTCTATTATAGGAAGGTCGAGATGGAGATGTTTCAATCCTTTAAATGTGACAGCTAGAGACAGGATAAAACCAACCATTCCTGTAAAAAATGGGCCTACCTTCTTTGCTTGCGCAATGGGTTCTTTCGAACTCAGGATGAATTTCTTTATAATAGAAAAAATTGTAAAAGCAATAACACCGCCAAAAATTGGAGAGATAACCCAGCTCAAAACCACAAAAAGGACCACTTTCCACTTTATTCCTGCAATTCCCACGCTTACCAGGCCAAAACCAACCACTCCTCCTATAATGGAATGTGTGGTTGAAACCGGAAGTTTGAAATAAGTGGCTATATTCACCCAGAGTGCTGACCCCAAAACAGCAGCCAACATCCCAAAGAGGAAAAGATCCTGTCTGTCGCTAAACTGCAAAGGGTCAATGATTCCTTTTCGGATTGTATTGGCTACATGACTTCCAACCAGAACAGCCCCAAGAATATTACAGACACCAGCCACAAAAACGGCCCTTTTTATGGTCAAAGCTCCAGAAGCAACAGAAGTAGCCATGGAATTAGCCACATCGTTGGCTCCGATGTTGATTGCGCTGTAAAGGCCTATTAAAACTGCAGCTATAAGAATAAAACTAGCATCCATAAAAATTCACCGTTCTAATCTCAAAATCCACAATTTTCACCAACCTTCACTTAACTGGAAACTGTAAAAAAGAAATCCTAAGCTATTGTGCTTCAGGTATTATGGAGCATCAGTCGCATCTGATCTCCGGCATTCTCGGCATGATTGGCTAAAGTTCCAAGCTCTCTAAAAATATGCATCCACATCATTACAGAAACAGGGTCTAACTTCTTCTCGATAGAAAACATTTTTCTAGCAACCTTCATTTGAGCCTTATCTGCCTCCCACTCCTTCAACTTAACCTGCTCAATCAGCTCCATGACTTTATGGGCCTCAACACCTCCGAAAGAAGTCTCGGCAAGCAGTTTAATTTCACTCGAGACAGTCATTGCCATCTCATATGTCTCAAGGACTTTTTCGACAAAATCTTTTAATTTTTCTTTAAGCTCTTCTGGCACTGTGGTTTTCCTGAGTATGAGTAAAGCTGCCAAATCTTCTGCAGAATCAGCGATGTTGTCCTGCTCTTTTAGAAACCTCAGGATGTCTCCTCTTGCGACAGGCAAAAGTATACTTTTTGGTAAACGACTCCTGATTTCTTTTTTCACTATATCGGCATCATGCTCTGCCTTGAAGATTTTCCTGGCGACATCCTTAACTTTCTCCTGTTCTCCTTTAAGGAAAGCATCCATAAGAGGCCTGACTAAATCAACGCATGCTTTAACTTTCAACATATGCTGGTAGAGAGGCTCAAACGGGGATTTTGCAAACAATTTACTTATGATGCTCATCTTCACACCTCTTTTTTAATGGAAGGAATATCAAGTTAGGTTCCATTTTAATTATCCCCAGAAAAGAAATCAATGAATTCTTGAAAATCTTTGAATAAATCTTGGAATGGCAGATTGGAGCAGATTGCTATTTTTTCTTTTCGCCGTTATTCTGAGGTTTTTTTGCTTCTTTTTTTTCTCTCTTCTCTCTCTTTTTCAGGATTTCATCGATCTTGAATTCCATATCTTGGTGGTGAGTCCCTTTCCAGAAAACGCGCCCGCATCGAGGGCAGATGGCAAAGGAAGTAGCCCGTTCATAAACAAAAGGAGCCACTAAATTCTTGGCTCGCCTCTTTGGTAAATCTTTGAGCTCAACGTTGCATTCGATGCAGCGAGAATAGGGCCTTACCTCCGGCCAGAGGTCAAACTCATCCAAAACCTGCTCTACCTGAGGGTTCCAATCTTCGCTTTCTATGAAAAGGGTTTTAATATCTCGCGATTTTTCAATCAGTCCGTTATCTCTGCTGAGAAGGACTCTTCCTTCTTTTTGAGCCAGAGCCAGGAGAGCGGGATCTTCTATTTTGCTGAAGTAGACGGTATCAAACCCGAGAATTTTAAGCCATTTGGCTAACTTCCCGAGCATGCAGTCAACGATAAATTTCATGAAAAAAAGGTCTATCTAGGATATTAGAGAATAAAAGGAAACATTTCAACTGAGATTTTTTGTAGGGGCTTAATTTATCTGTAGAGATTTGATTCACTAAATCCACAGGTTTATTTTGTAGGGGCTTGATTTATCAAGCCCACCTGTTTATTTGGTAGAAAAATTTTTTAAATAAAGGAATTTGAAAGAGGATTGATTTTTAGAGGCCGAGGAATTGAACACTCAGTCCTGAGATAAATATCATCCCCCCAGCTAAAGCATGAGCGTATCTCTCTAAACGACCCAAACGGAGAAATTTTACCCCCCAGGAAGAGACAGCGATAATAGTAAGCATCGTTAGAATTGTCGTCAAACCAAAGGCAATTGTGACTAAAATGAGCCCGGAGATATTTTGCTTCATCGCAGGATACATGACTAGAGGGATTAATGGCTCGCAGGGTCCAAACACAAATATAATAAAAAGTATCCAGGGAGTCAGGCTGGTCCCTTTCTTCTCGTCGTGCACATGGGAATGCTCTACCTGGTGCGTGTGAAGATGATCGTGTTTCTCGCCGTCAACGTGGACATGAATATGCTTATGGGGCCTGTTTCTTATCGCTCTGTGCATTCCCCAAATAAAATAGGCAAAGCCAAAACTGATGAGAAGCCAGGCTGCTGCTCCACCTCGAAAAGATTCAACTGACGTCAAACGAGTAACAGCCAGCCCCAGAGCGATTCCGACAAAACCTAGCACTACAGAGCTCAGCACATGCCCCAGCCCGCAGAAAAAAGAGATAAGGAGGGTTTTCGCAAGAGACCATTTCCTTGCTCTGCTTATCACGATAAAGGGAAGATAGTGGTCAGGCCCAAGAACGGTATGGACAAAGCCTAGGGTTGCTGCCGTCCCTATTAAAACTAATATCTCGCTGCTTATCATTTTTTACAATTCATAATGGTGGACGGTAGGGGATTTGAACCCCCGACCTCAGCATTGCGAACGCTGCGCTCTCCCAACTGAGCTAACCGCCCATCTCATTGATAATTAATGAATTACGGGTTCTTGGAATTTCTCATCCTTTCCCGTGTGACCAATAAGTGACAAATTTACCACTTTTTCAGTATTTTTTCTACTCTGAATTGATTTAAATAATCTGTTCTGATTAAACGCATTCATGAATTAGATAAAGCCTTCCTTTTTGTACCAATCCGCAGTTATTTTTGCTCCCGCCTCAAATGGAACCTTTGCTTCAAAACCAAATTCTCTTTTTGCCTTATTCATATCAATTCGCCAATAACGATACTTAAAATAGTCAGTTATGGCTTGCCTTTGGATGACGGGTTTGGTGCCCGTTATTTTAGCGTACAATTCGAAAAAGAGAGTAGTAAGATTGAGCAATGAGTAAGGAATTTTTAGTCTTACTGTCTTTTTTCCCAACGCCTTTGCAATAATATTCATTACCTCATTTGAGCTGTAGGCTTTATCCTCACCTAAATGGTAGGTCTTACCCGCGGCAATAGGACTCTCTGAAGCCGATATCATTCCATTAACAATATCAGTGATAAAACCAACGTTGGTTTCTGCCTCACCAATATCAATTCGAATCCTTTTATTTATGACTTTGTAGAGATAAAATAAGCCCCAGAAGTTTCTTGGGCCATAAACCAAAGGCAATCGAACAATAGTAATTGGCAATCGTATCTTTACAGAGCTGAGGAATTGCTCGGCTAGTAATTTACTCTTACCATAATCGCTTACTGGTTTACATCGTACCTCTTCGTCAAATATCTCTTTTTTTTGGGCTGGACCCATAGCTGCCACACTGGAAGCAAATAAAAATCTTTTAAGTTTAATTCCTAAGTCCAGGCAGACATCAACCAAATTTTTTGTTCCTTCAAAATTGGTTTGGTAAATCTTTTCGCTCTGAGATCCTCCCAGCAATGCTGCCAGGTGATATATATATGTTATACCTTCTAGCGCTTTGTAGAGCGAGCCTTTATCAGCAATGTCACCGTAAATAAAGGCTGCATCAAGATTCTTAATCCAAGGGCTATCTTCTTCTGGAGCTAATAAACCTACCACTTCATATCCTTTTTTTATTAAGGCTTCGGCCAGATGGCTGCCTACAAAACCACCGACGCCTGTGACCAGTACTTTTGTCTTATTTTTTAAGATCCCCTTCATCTCAATCTTACCTTGCTGGTTTATCCTTTTTGCAATAATGTAATATTTACGAGAAGGGAAGTTGTCAAAGAGTTGTTAAAAGTTTGTTAAAAGTTTGTTAAGATTTACTTCCTTTTACTTAAACCCCAATAATAAGATGTGCAGAATTTCTTCTCTTTTCAATTACTGGAAAGAATAGACTCCATCCCCCAAGATCGGAATAGATAGAAATTAACACACGCACATATGTGACAAAAAATGTTGAAAATTGTTGAAATTTGGGTATCAGGGTTGAAAGGAAAACTAAAAGTAGGGGGACACTAAATCTTACTCATAACTGATTCTATCTTCTTCACAGCTGTCCTTAAATTATCCAGTGAATTGGAATAAGAGATGCGGATATGGCCTGCTCCTTTTTTTCCAAAACACTCCCCGGCAACAGTGGCCACTCCAGCTTTCTCGAGTAGCATTTCTGCCATTCTGAACCCGTCCATCCCTGTCTCTTTGATGGACGGGAATAGGTAAAATGCACCATCTGGCTTTGGACACCGAAATCCTGGAATCTTATTAATTGCTTCATACATATAGTCTCTACGCTTTTGAAACTCCCCGACCATCGCGTGAGAAGGTTCTTGATTCCCTTTCAGAGCGGTCACAGCCCCCCACTGGGCAAACGTATTCGTTGAGGTGATCATATACTGATGATACCGAAGTATAGGGTTAACAAGTTCACTCGGCCCTAAAACATAGCCCAGCCTCCATCCTGTCATTGAGTAAAATTTGGAAAAGCCGTTGAGCAAAATGGTCCTTTCCCTCATATCTTGAAAAGTAGCGATGCTGGCGTGTTCGGCAGGAGGATAAACGATCTTTTCATAAATCTCATCGCTCAACACCAGCAAATCGTGCTTGATGGCCAACTCAGCAATTCTCTCTAAGACGTCTTTTCTGGTGACACCTCCCGTGGGATTGGATGGACTGGCAACAAGAATCATTTTTGTTCTTCCCGTAATCTTTTCCTCTATCTCTTCAGGATCAGGTTGAAAGCCGCTGTCTTCAAGGAGAGTGTAGTCAACAGGATCGACAAAATTCGTGAAAGCATCTACATCATAATTTAGCCACCGGGGATCGGGGATCAAGATCTCGTCACCGGGATTGAGAAGTGCATGAATCGCCACATAGACTCCTTCAGCAACTCCATTGCTCACTACGACCTCGTTCTGAGGATTGTATTCCAGGTTGTATTCGGATGAGAATTTATCTGAAATTGCCTGGCGTAGCTCTGGTATACCGGCATTGGGAGAATAATGATGTTTGCCTGCTCGTAAAGCATCTATGGCAGCCTCAACAATGTGTTCCGGAGTGTTAAAATCCGGTCTGCCGATTTCCAGATGGATGATTTTTCTCCCCTGTTTTTCCAGTTTTTGCGCAGCATCAAACATCACGCGTATCTGTGAATAGGGAATGCGTTGGGCAACGATGGATTCCATTTATCTTCTCGTTAACTTAATTCCAAAGACAACAA
>SOIV01000157.1 GCA_004377005.1 Candidatus Aminicenantota bacterium
AAGAAAGGAATTATTATAAAAATAAGTATTAAAGATACAGACCGCCGAATCATACTCAATCCTCCATTTAGTCTAAAAAATGTTACATTTTTATCGTTTTTAGCTATTGAACGTTATCTCTCCTTAAGCATCTAGTATAAACGCAATTATTCCAGTGTCACCGCGAGGAGCGAAGAAGATTCCTTCGCTTTGCTCGGAACAGGCTGTGCGATCCGCCGTTGCGAGCGCAGCGTGGCAATTTCATACAGTGAATGTCATTGCGAGGAGCGTAGCGACGCGGCAATCTCAACCTTTTTTTAAGAGATCGCCGCGTCCTTTCAGGACTCGCAATGACATTGTAAAAATATATATTGCGTTTGTATTAGTATAAACTTTTTGATTTCAAATAAATATGAAAGGATAGGAATTTGTTTTTTCGAAAACGCAGTATTTTTACTCACTCCTGCTAATTCTTTCATAATATGCGAACTTTAATCTGAAATTCTTATAACTTTTCCGACTCCCATCTGAACAAAATTCTCTTTATATGCTTCTTTGAATAACTCAATAGCTCTGTCCCCCGTGCAGTGGCTGGCGCCGACTTTCATAACTCCTAAATTTTTGAATTCTCTTATAATCTCTTTAACTTCACCTTCTGATTTATTCATCAGGTGAAATCCCCCGCATACGAGATAAATCTTTTTATCGACTACTTCTTTTGCTCTCTTTACAATATCGACAATTCCTGGATGAGCACATCCAGTAATAACAACCAACCCCTTACTCGTGTTCAAGATTAAAGATTGCTCTTTAATTTGAACTCCCATTTCTCCTGTCAGGGAGACACCTTTACATATCTCAACGGGTTTATCCACAGGGACAACTTTTGCTCCTGCTTTTTCAACTCTGCTGACAAATTCATCAGGAAATGAGGCCGGAAGATATACTGTGACTTTATTATTCTCATTTAAAAACGCAAAAAGTCCCCCTGTATGGTCTCCATGAATATGAGAAATAGCAACAAGCTCAACATCTTTTGGATTTACATTTAGCTTATTGATGTTGTGGAATAATATATCGCTCTTAGTGCCGGTATCGAACAAGATGGTCTTTTCTGTGCCCTTGATAATACACGAAAATCCCCAATCCGTTTTAGGCCCTTCACTGAAAATATAATTGTCGTAGAGAATGGTCATTGTTATCGGGTCACCTTCAAGGGCAGGTGCCTTGTGGATAGTAGAAAAAATTAAAATCAAACTAGCCAATAGGATTAAAATATTTTTCATGATTTCCTCCAATTCATAAAAAAATAATTTTCTATACTGTCACTCCTATCTAAAGAAATTTAATTTAAGAAAATTTATAGCACGCAAAAAATTTTAGGTCAAATGAGAAAAGAGTCATATAAACATATTTTTTTCCGTAACAGCGAGTAAACGATTAGGCTGGGTGTTTCGAAAACACGCGGGATTTTCGTAGAGAGGAAATCCAGCTCGGATACAGGCTTCGCTTTCCTCTCCCTATTTAAGAGATTGCTTCGTCGCTTCGCTCCTCGCATTGCCCGCTCAGCCTTCCTCACGGTTTTCTCCAACACAAGGCCTGATCAGTATTTATGGTTTTGGGAGGCTGCTTATTTCACGGAAAAAATGCTTCCAAGATTCAAAATGATTAAATATTGAATAACTAGATTATCTGAAAATAGAAAAAGGCTGCATATGTATCGCAGATAAGGAATGAACAGATTGATTGTCTTTAATTTTGATTTTTATCTTTTATCTGTTTCAACAAATCCTTAATGTCTATAGCCTCGGTTTGATGAGTTTTGTCCTGGTCGATAGCCAATAACTTAAGGAGTATCTCGCCTACCTGGATTTCATCTCCGGATTTAATTAACATCTTTGCTTTTTTTAGAACTGTCGAAGGGTTGACAATAATTCCATTGGCACTTCCGAGATCAATAACGGTAAATTTCTTCTTATTGTAACTCACCTTTAGATTGGCATGCCTCCTGGAAACAGTCCCTGAGTTGAGGACAACTTCACAAAAAGAATCCCTGCCTATTAAATTATTTCCAGTATGAAGATTAAAAACTTTACCCGGATTATCATCTGTATCATTGTTTCCTTGAATTATGGTCAATTGAACAATCCTTTTTGAATCGTCAGTCTCACTCTTCTTTCGGAAAATAACCATAATTTATACCATTCCTGTTTTATTCTTTATTGTATATTATTTATATTTCTTTTTCCGCTGAATATCAATATAGACAGAAATAAGCATAGTGATAAGAAGAAGAGCAAATCCAACTCCAAACAATATCTCTGAAGCAACAAATATCTTGGAAACCCAAAGGCCAGGTTGTATATTGCCATAACCCACAGTTGTGATGGTAACCAGGCTAAAATAAAGAAGGTCAAAATAAGGAATAGGAGTAGGATGAGAAATAATAAAAGCCTTCCCCTGGAAAAGATGTTGGAGCCCGTTATAAATAGTGGCAAAACTTATGATCCCACCTATATACTTAACCAAAGCACTGATTATTTCTTCTCTCATCTCATGAACACTTGTAATATCAATCATGCCTCTTTTCTTTTCCAACTTTTCATGACCAAAGACTGAGAAAAAAACGTCTCCGGCCAGAACAAAAACATAAAACAGGGCTATGATTATCCCGGTTGCAGTGCAAATCTTTGAGGGCAGATAAAGGAGGATTATAGGAAACATCCAGAAGAGGAAAAAATGGAAGATTATAGCTGTTGCTTCTCCCAGCTTATCAGCAATGCGAAACTCCAGAGCCGAAAGGAAATTGAGAATCGCTACTAACGCTCTAAGCACTGTCGCTCCTTGCTTTTATTTTTCCAGAATAGTACCAAAATAAAGCCGAAATTTCTACCTGTTTTATTATATTTATGGGGATACAACACTAAATATTTATTTTCAATTATTTTTCCGTTCTTGTGTAGGTGTTTGATTTATCAAACACACATTTTTTACATAAAATAAATGAGGCAGGCTTGATAAATCAAGCCCCTACATTAAGAAAGAAGGAACATGTCCCCTTCTTGTTATTATGATCAAAGTGTGGAAATGGTCTTTTTTGCTTAGAGATGGGTTTGATGAATCAAACCCCTACAAGAGAGGTAATACAACCAGCGATAAAATGAAAGTGTGAGTTTGATGAATCAAACGCCTACCTCAAAATTAAATCGATGCTGCCGATGTTTTAGATATTCTTAAATCAAAAAAGGGTTTCGTTTGGCTGGATCAAGTTAAAAATGAAAACCCAGCAAATTCCAGTAGGCTAAAAACCAGAGGAAAAACAGAGATGCCAGCACAACAAGGGTGTAATGCAAACATCCACAAAAAGTCCAGTATTTGTTTTTCCAGCCAACATAGACAAAGAAAAGAGCACCTATTGTAAGAAAAGCAGATAATATAGGCAATATTAATAAAAACTTCAAAGCGGAAGGAACTCCAAACATGAATTCCATAGGATCACTGGCTGTCGAAAACATCCCAATCAAAAAAAACATATACCCCATGCTCATTCCTCCAGCTATCAGCCTAACTAACCAGGGAGCACCTGGGATCTCTTTTTTGCTTCTACACAATAACTTAGATAACGCACTGACTGGCCAGCTCAGAGTTGACAAAAATAGAATCATACAAATTGCTACTAGACCATAGTGAAACCCGGGCGTTTTATACCAGGCTAATTTAACACCGGCAAGTATCGGAATTTGACTAAAAAAGACGTTGGAGATACGGCCCTTGCTGTTCTCACGGAAAACAATTGTATCCTGTCCTCCTACTTCACGGAATACAAGCGGTTCTACTTCCACCCATTGCTTAGATCCCAATCCCATAGGCATGGTAATCAACAAAGTGCTATCTTCAGTCGCTTCCACTTTAGCCACCATCATAAGAGCCATCAGTTTTTCATAGGTGGTTTCTACGACTCTAGTGACCCCATAGCTTCCTGTGAAGCGCCCGGCACGCTTCTTGAAATCTCTTGGTGGGTTGATATCAGCCAGTTCGGGTGCAGGATAATAATGGTTGAGAAATGCTTTTATGAAATTGTCGTATACCGGCCATGAGCCACCAACGCTGTTAAAGGATACAAACAATCCTAAGTTTTTTTCAGGGACGATTGAAAGCAAAG
>SOIV01000246.1 GCA_004377005.1 Candidatus Aminicenantota bacterium
AGCCTGAATTATTCATAAAAACTGCCGATACCTTTATTTATTTTCAATGATATCTGCCTATTAGCATTATTTTTCACGAGCTCGAAGGATTCACTTTATTTTCCAAATTTTCTTTTAATCATAATCGGCAGTTTTTACCCTTCGGGCGAGCCGATCTCACCGCATCTGCGACGTTACGGCCCATTCGCGGTGGAACAATCCACAGCTTCATGGGCCGCGCCTTGCATATGCAGCAATCTCGACTCGTGAATTATTCAGGTTAATCATCCTTTAAACTTTGAACTATCTGGGGAAGAATCTTTCCGGCCTCATCATTAATCACATAATCTGCAGTAGTATCAAGGGGGGTCTTCTCTATGTTGATGATGGCTAAGAAGGCACCTCTTTGTTTTGCCATCCGCGGAATATCGGCCGCTGGATGAACGACCAAGGAGCTTCCCACAGCAAGGAGAAAATCGCAGTTTTCGGCCTCTTCAAAAGCCAACCGGAGAATTTGGGAATTTAAGGACTCTCCAAAAAAAACAACAGCAGGCCTCAACTTCCCTTTACATTCTGAACAAAGGGGAGGGATTTGGGCCTCCAGCATGGAGAAGACTTCATCCATGGAATATTCCTGGGAACAGTTCAGGCAATAGATAGTCCTTGTGGTCCCGTGTAATTCAATGACAGAAGAAGAGCCGGCGTCTTGATGAAGCCCGTCTATATTCTGAGTAATCACTGTTTTTAAGTTTCCAACCGTTTCAAGCTCGGCCAGGGCCAAATGGGCTTTGTTCGGCTTTACTTTCTTGAGCATGGGATACCGGACCTCTCGAAAAAAATTCCAGTAATAAGAGGGGTCTTGAAGGAAATAGGTTATGTTGGCATATATATTAGGATCATATTTATTCCAGAGGCCCTTTTCTCCTCTGTAAGCTGGTATTCCGCTTTCAACTGATATCCCTGCGCCAGTAAAAATAACTACGTGTTTTGAGGTTTTTATATCCGAGGCTATGGCCTTAATGATATCCCTCATAAGCTTTTCTCTTTTTCCGTAATTTACCTAAAATCTCGATAATATGAGTTTATGATATCAGCAGCTTTCACAAGATGCAAAATCTAAAGATGGAAAAAAATTTACAGCTGCAAAAATTATTTACACTAAATTCATCAACCATATTGTGTGAACAGATAAGGGGACTACTTCTATAAAAGATATATTTGGCACGAATTTTGCATGCTTAAAAAACAGGGAGAATAAAAAATGCAATCAGTTCAAGACATGAATATTCAAAAACAAATAGATGAGGCCCTTAAAAGGACGAAATGTAAAAAAGTGCTCTATTTTTATGACGAATTAGGGCACAAGAAATTATTAGGTGTATTCGATAAAAAAAAGGCTTCTCAGATAAGAGAATACTACCGCAGTAGAAAATTAGTTGACCGCCTAACAGAACATGAAGTAAGAACAACTGAGCCAGATAGTATTTTTTGCGGATAACGTAAAAAAACAGGCTATTCTGTAGCAAAAAGGGGACAGGCTACTTTTTCTGTACAGGCTATTTTTTCTGTGATGACTGTCGTTTTCAGTATCTGTGCTAAAGAAAGAGGGATTTGGAGAAAAAGGGGGCAGGCCCCTTTTTATGTCCCCCTTTTAAATCACTTGCCCCATCAGGAAGGCCTTTGGATGCTTTGCCAGTATATTTTCAATAATACACTCTTCAATTTCTTGAGCTGTCCTTAATGTCATCGCTTTTTGAATGACTCTTTTCACAGTTTTATGCTCTACGGAACGCAAGGCCTTTTTTATCCTGGGGATAAAGATCGGGTTCATGCTAAATTTCTTTAAGCCTAATCCAAGCAATGCAATAGCAGAAAGAGGGTCTGCGGCCATCTCTCCACAAACAGTGATTTCTTTTCCCTCTCTATTGGCGGTCTCGATGATAAACTTAAGTAGCCTTAAAACGGAGGGATGCAAAGGCTTATAGAGGTAGGAAACGAATTCATTTGAACGATCGACTGCCAGGTAATACTGGATTAAATCATTAGTGCCAATGCTTAAATAATCCACTTCTTTCACCAATAAATCTGTAATGGCCGCTGCAGCAGGCACTTCAATCATTACTCCAAGAGGAATTTTCTCATCGAATTTAATCCGCTTTGTTTTAAGCCCATCCTTGACCTCTCGTAAGAGAAGCTTTACCTCCTCCACCTCCTCAATTTCTGTTATCATGGGGAAGAGAATCTTTACATTTTTGTGGATACTTGCTCTCAGTATGGCCCTGAGCTGGATCTTAAAGAGGTCTTTGTCCCGAAGGGAAAATCTTATAGCTCTTAAACCAAGGGCAGGGTTTGGTTCCTTCTCTATCTTCAACTGAGGCAGGTTTTTTTCTCCTCCCACATCAACGGTCCTAATGTAAACTGGATGAGGATAAGCCTCTTTTGCGATTCGAGAATAAATTGAAAAATGATCTTCCTCACTGGGAAGAGATGTACTCTGAAAATAGATAAATTCAGACCTAAAAAGCCCGATCCCTTCAGCCCCAAGAGAAAGAGCAAGATTTACCTCTTCAGGAAGCTCGATATTGGCCAGAGGAGAAAAACTAACATCATCTAATGTCAGAGAACTCAATTTTGCTGTTTTTCTGAGTTCTTTTCGGTAGTCATTATATTTTTGTTTCTTACTTAAGAATTCTTTTCTTATAGCTAGAGGAGGATTGACTAGGACCTCCCCAGCCGTTCCATCCACAATCAGAGTGTCTCCGTTTTTAACTTTCTGAGAAATATTGTGGAGACCTACAACTGCCGGGACATCTAAGGAACGGGCGAGAATAGCTGTATGGGACGTTTGTCCACCCATATCGAGCGCAACAGCTAAGACATTTCCTTTGCTGAGTTTTACAGCAGCCTCCGAAGGAAGGAGCTCGTGGGATACTAAGATTTTTTCTATCCCCTCATCTTCTCTCTTCCGGTCCACAGATTCAAGGTTCCTGTAGACTCTTGCTAAAACGTCTGTTATATCTGACTTTCTTTGCTTGAAGTACTCATCCTTAAGAGATTCAAAAAGCTTATCGTATTTATCATGAACTCGCGAAAGTGCCCATTCTGCTCTACAATTCTCTTCCTTGATGATTTTCTCAAAGTTCGCGTGCAGTGACTTACCTTCAAGGATAAGAAGGTGCGCTTCAAAGATAAAGGAATACTCCTCCCCCATTTTCTCTTTTATTTGTTCTTTTATTTGAGTCAATTGCCCCCTTGTTCTTTTGATTGCCTTTTTCAACCTCTTCAATTCTTCCTCAACCTTATGGGGAGAAATGCTCTCTTTTCTTTCAGTAAAAATGACTCTTTCTGTGAGCAAAACTTCACCAAGGGCAATACCTGGCGAAACTCCAATTCCTCTCAGCCTAAAATAATACATAAAAAATTACTCTTTCTCTTGAAACCTATTATTTATAAGGGCCACCAATGCCTTGAGAGCTGTGGCTTCGTCCTTTCCTGATACTATTAAAGTGATTTGAGAGCCTTTGACCGCAGCTAAAGTAAGTATGCCCAATATGCTCTTGCCATCGATTTCCGCGCCGTCTTTTTCGATTCTTACTGAAGAACCAAAACAGTTTGCCAGATTGACAAATTTAACTGCAGCCCTGGCGTGAAGCCCCAGTTTGTTCTTTACCGTGATTTTCTTCTTGAGCATCTCCTCCGCAAATCTTAATGCTTGGAACTTAAAAGAACACTGGCAATATGGATGTTCTTTTTTCCTTGTTCTACAACCTTTTTTACCACTTCTTTCAGATTATTGCTTCTCTGGAGGGAAACAAACTTTATAAGCATCGGGAGGTTGACGCCAGTAATGATCTCCACTTGATCATTTTTAAGAAAAGAGAAACTCAGGTTAGAAGCTGTTCCCCCAAACATATCAGTGAAAATCACTACTCCATTTTTCTGGTCAACACTTTTCAGTGATTTGTTGATCTTTTTTTTCGATTCCTCAACATCATCATACCACCCGATAGAAATAGCCTCTATGTTCACGGCCTCACCAATAATAATCGTCAGGGCGTTTAAGATCTCCTCGGCCAATTTTCCATGGGAAACGATGACTCCACCGATCATTTTCTTCTTCCGTTAGTC
>SOIV01000328.1 GCA_004377005.1 Candidatus Aminicenantota bacterium
TTGATAAATCAAGCCCCTACAGAAGATGTCCCTATAAATTAAGCCCCTGCAGATTAGGTCCCTATCTCGGGCTCATGGAGATCTTTCCAGTATTTTTGCTGTGTCTCAAAAATTGGAATCAATTCTCTCAGGGCAATAGCTGAAATATTTTCTTCTATCTCCGCTTTTTTTGCTTCTCCAGATAGATGGAACAAGACTTGCTTGACTCCTTCCCTGAGACCTTGCAAATCATAGCCTCCCTCCAGGGTAAAAAGAATTCTCTCCTTCGAAAAATCATGGGCAAGGGCAAGAAGTTCAGAGGTGAGAGCTCCAAATCCGTCTTCGCTTACCATCATCCCTCCCAGCGGGTCTGCCCGGTAGATATCAAAACCGGCAGAGACGAGGATAAATTCTGGCTTGTAAAGAGCTGTGATAGGGGAGAGGATTTTTCTGAATATAAAGAGATAATCCTCGTCTGTTTTTCCCGCGGCAAGTGGAACGTTGACAGTAAAGCCTTCACCGCTTCCCAGCCCTGTTTCATCCCAGTATCCTGTTCCTGGATAGTGAGGGAATTGATGTGCGGAAAAATAGAGAATATCGTTTCTGTCATAAAAGGAATGCTGGGTTCCGTTTCCGTGGTGGAGGTCCCAGTCCACGACCAGAATACGTTTGAGACCGTGCTTTTTTATTAAATATTCAGCGCAGATAGCAACATTGTTGAAGAGACAAAATCCAGCGGGCCGCTCTCGTTCAGCATGATGGCCGGGCGGCCTGACGAGGGCAAAACCATTTTGAATTTTTCCTTCCATGATCAAGTCTGCAGCTTTTAACAAACCCCCTGCAGCAAGCAGCGCAACTTCATAAGAACGGGCTGAAGTGGCTGTATCAGCGTCAAGAGCAACTCTTTCTTTTCCCGAAGTTTCTTTGATCAGATTGACATAGGAAGGAGAATGAATCATCTGAATTTCTTCCTCTGTTGCAGGACGAGGTTCTATCTCTAGATAAGGGAAAGTAATTTCCTTTTCTACCATGTCGTAGATTGCTTCTATCCTCATCGGGCTTTCCACATGGGAGGCCCCCATATTGTGTTCCATGTACCGCCGATCCTTGACAATTCCTGTCCTCACTTGCTCCTCCTGATATTTGCTAAAATCGGGATCATGGGGTCAAATCCTTATTTTTAAAAAATGCTCTCCACTTCTCAGGTGGGGGTTTAGGAGTAAGAAGGCTTACCCCGAAGAGGAGAACAAGAGAAACTGCCAAAGCGGGATAGATAGCCGGAACGCCGAAAGGAAGATGTCCCTGGATTTTATTTACGATTTCCCAGACGATGGTCACCGTTGTTCCTCCCAAAATAGACAGCACCCCACCCGAAGCTGTTGCCCTCTTCCAGAAGAAGACAGCTACAAGGGCTGGAGTGATTCCGGCTCCGTAGACAGTGTAGGCGGCATAAGCTGCATCCAGAATCCGCGGGAAAAAGGAAATGAGAGAGTAGGCGATTACACCCAAGACAATTACCGTCAATCTCGAGTAGAGAATCATTTTCTTATCTGAAAGGTTGGGATTTATAAACCGCTGGTAAACATCTCTGATGACGTTCGTGGCCGGCACAAGAAGGAAGCTATTAGCAGTGGAGATGATGATGGCCACTATTGCCACCAGGAGAAAACAGCCCACGGCAACAGGGACTCCTTTATGGGCCACGAGGATAATGATTTTTCCGGCCTCCTCTGCTTCAAGGCCCTTAAAATAGCTGCTGCCCACAACTGCCAGACTCTGCAGAGCGATTCCCAAAAGAATAACTCCCACCACCCAGCCTATGACTGATTTTTTTGCTTCTTTTGCATTTTTGGCCGAGAAAAAGCGCTGGTACATGTTTCCTTGTCCCAGGGCAAGAAGCAGTGTCGGGACAAAATATCCCATGGCCTGTACCCAGGTCATGTTTCCCAAAAAGGAATGGCTTCTCTGGGTCACGTTGGCAACGATATAGTCCATTCCTCCCACATGCTGGATGAGAAAAGGAAGGGCAAGAAGAATGGCGGTTATCATGACAATGCCGTTTAAAATATCCAGATAGGCTACAGAGATCATGCCGGCGAGAAGGGTATAGGTGATGACAAATACAGCTATGATAATTATTCCTGTCTCAACGGAAATTTTTCCTCCAGTGATAATATCAAGCACCCAGCCTCCTCCTCGAAACTGGTAACTGACAATTGTCACATAGGCTATTATTGTGACTCCGGTGGTCAGAATTCGGGCCCACTTGTTGTACCGGGCCTCCATGATATCAGGAACAGTAAACTGGCCAAAAGTTCTTACTCTACCTGCTATGAAAAAAACAATTATGATGCCCAGCCAGCCGCCGCTGCTGCCGATAAGTGAAGCAAAACCGTGGTTGTAACTGAGATCAGAGACGCTAAAAATATCTCCAGAGCCAATCCAGCTGGCAAGGAGAGTTCCCACAAGCACAGGAGCTGTCAGGCTCCTGCCGGCAACCAGGAAATCTTCTTTTCTTTTCAGCCGTTTGGTCAGGTGAAGACCGAAGACAAAGAGAACAACAAGATAAAATAATATGGTTAGCAGGTAAATCATTTTGGCGTTTTATTTTTTCTCAGGGAAAAATTTTTCAAGTTCCTCTGGTTTTGGCTTTTTAGTCAGAAGGCTGACCACAATCAACGAGCCCAAAGAGATGATCAAAGCAGGAAAGATGATAGGGATCCCCCAGGGATCGCCTTCTGGCGCTTTATCTGGAGGCAAGACTTCTGCCAGGACCTTCAGAACTATACAGGCCGCAGTTCCTGATATAATCGAGGCTAATCCTCCGGCTTTGGTTGCCCTTTTCCAGGCTAAAGCTGCGATGAGGGCAGGAGTAATTGCAACTCCGTATATTGTATAAGCAAAGAAGGCCATTTCGAGCACTGAAGTAAGCCTCATGGCCAGGAAAAATGCGACTACCCCGAGGAAAACTACAAAAACTTTTTGGAGGGCGACCATAGTGCTTTGGGAAGCCTCTTTTTTTACAAAGCGCTGGTAAATATCGCGCATGATGGTTGTAGTAGGAGAGAGAAGGTAGTTCATGCCTGTGGAGATAACGACAGCACATGCCGCACCTAGAAGGAGAACTCCTACCGGAGCGGGAACCAAGCTTTTGGCTGCCATAAGAACAACTTTTCCTCCTTCCTTGGGAATGGTAAGATCAATCTGTCCTTTAAATTTGCTGTAAGCAAACACTGCAATAATCACGACCACAGTCTCCACAAATACGGTTCCGATTGTCCAGAGGATAACTGCCTTTCTCGCATCTTTTGGTGTTTTGGCACTGTAGAATTTCTGGTACACACTCTGCACACCCATAAGAAGAAGCATGGTCGCCAGAAAATACCCTCCTACTTTAAGAGCGGGGTGTGCTCCGAACTGCTCGTTTACGACAGCGAAATAACCAGCATCGAGTACTTGAGTCGCCTCTGGAAAACCACCAGCAGCAAGATAGACAAAAGGAACAGAAAGCAGGCAGGCGAGGACGATGATAATTCCGTTGGGTAAATCCGTGTAGGCAATCGCAATCATTCCTCCAAGAGCAGTAAAAAGAATAACAAAGGTGGCAGCGATGATGGTGCCTACTGAATCAGGAATAGCTCCATCAGTTGCAACATTGAGAATGAATCCCCCTGCGACAAATTGATAGGAGACAATAACCGTGAAAGAAATGATAAGAGCGATTGCGCCGAATAACCGGGCAACGGGTCCGTAGCGTACCTCCAAGATGTCGCCGATCGTATACTGGCCGAAGGTTTGAATTTTTCCAGCCAGAAAATAGATAATAATAATACCCACCCAGGCACCTGCTGCCAGCCAGAGAGCAGAGAAACCTGCTTTCGAAGCGAATTCGGCTCCTGCGATAAAAGTTCCAGAGCCGATCCAGGTGCAGATAAGAGTAAAAACCATGACTGAGGTTTTAAGTTTTCGGCCGGCAACCATGAAGTCTTCTTGGCTTTTGACGCGTCTTGCTCTGTAGAAGTTGAAACCGGTCAGGACGATGAGATAAGCGAGGATGATGTAAAGATAGGTTGACATGAAACCCTCCTTTTCATTTCA
>SOIV01000269.1 GCA_004377005.1 Candidatus Aminicenantota bacterium
GTGGCAATCCGCCGTTGCGAGCGCGAGGTTTGATTTTATGTTATATTCTGGATTTAGGTGGAAGAAATGAAAAGAAAAATCCTTCTTTTAATTGTGCTAATTCCGTCAATCCTGATCATATGCCTCTCGGTTTCAGGAGAAGTGAGCGTAAAAGAAATTGAAATGAATATTCCCACATACGCTACAGGTCCTGATGACCCCAGTCCTCCTCTCTGGAATTTAAGGGTTTATCCTTATCCGATGCAGACGGACATAACCCGCAAGAAGATTATCAAAAAATACAGAGTGGTTGTGATGGAAAACGATTACATACAACTTCTGATTCTGCCTGAATTGGGTGGAAGAATTCTTGCTGCTATCGATAAAACTAACGACAATTTTGACTTTATTTATCACAATCAGGTGATGAAGCCAGGTCTTGTAGCCTTGAGAGGTGCCTGGCTCTCGGGCGGGATTGAGTGGAACTTTCCTACGCTGGGCCATACTGTAAACACTTTCTCTCCTGTAAACTACAAGATTCTAAAGCACGCTGATGGAAGCGTCACCTGTGTCGTTGGCACAGAAGAGTGGGTGAGAAGGATGAAGTGGGAAGTATTTATCAGCATTTTCCCCGACAGGTCTTATTTCAAAACCAGGATAAGGCTTTACAATAGAACACTTACTCATAACAACGGCTATTTCTGGGCAAACGCAGCAACCCATGCCAGGAAGGAGACAAGAGTTGTTTTTCCTCCTGCCGAATACACTTATGCTGGTGGCAGAAAGAGTCCAAGGCCCTGGCCTGTCTATCAAGGAAAAGATGTTTCCTGGTATAAAAATACAGCCTATGCTCATGATTATTTCTGCGGAACCGCAGGAGATTACAACGGTGCCTACAATTACGAGGAAGATAACGGGACAGCTCATTATGCTTCGAGATATGAGAGTCCAGGAAAAAAGTTCTGGACGTGGGGAACAGCTCCCAGTGGAACTATTTGGGAAGATCTTCTTACAGATGAAGATGGCCAGTACATTGAAATCCAGGCAGGAAGACTTCTCACTCAGGGCGACACCTGGATTTTCGAGCCCCATCTTATCGAGGAATGGGATGAGTGGTGGTATCCATTAAAGAATATGCACGGATTTGTAAAGGTAAATCCTGATGCTGCTCTGAACCTGGAATTAAGAGATGAAGAAGTCTTTATTGCTCTGAATACAACAAGAGTCTTCAAGGGAGCTGAAGTAAGACTTTTCCGCGGAGAAAGGCAGATATTTTCAAAGAGGCTGGATATCTCTCCCGAAGGATTTTATAAAAAGGAGATTCCCTCGAGAGAACGCCGGGGAATTTACACACTTGAATTCTTGGATAGATACGGGCAGAAAATTATAGACTACACGACAGAAAAGCCTGAGATTTCCCCTCCTGAGCTTCAGCCAGATTTTTCAATGCAGGAGAGCGATTTGGCGGAGATAATTTTTCTCAAAGGTTATTATTCCATGAAGCACTGGGATGAGGAGGGAGCCAGGTACTACTTTATGAAGGCACTCGAGGCAGATGCTGAATTTTCCCCCGCCCTTAAATGGCTTGGAATACTGTATTACAAAACAGGAAAAACTAAAGAAGCACTGGACCTGTTTGAGAGAGTACTCGAAAGAAATGAAGACGACCATACGGCGCGCTATTACAGAGCTCTTTCTAAAATAAAGCTCGGAATTAGGCAGGGCACAGAGGAGGATCTTTATATGCTCTCAAGAAGGGCTGCTTACAGGCATGTTGCTCCTTATCTTCTTGCTGCTCTGGAGTTCGAAAAGGAGAATTATAGAAAAGCAGGGGAATTGTTGAGAAGGGCACTCAGGAATAACCCCGTTGATTTGAAAGCAAGAGTCATGCTTGCCGCTTCGGAAAGACATCTTAACAATAAGACGGAAGCTGAAACACTTATAGAATCAGCTTTAAAAGAGGACCCGATTTCACCTCTTGCACTTTTGGAGAAAGAGCTGCTCTCTGGGGAAAGTGAGCTTGATATTTTAAGAGCGGATCCAGAATATTATCTTGAGGCGGCTGCTGATTATTCAGAAATGAACCTCACAGATGACGCCATTCGCATCCTCGAGATTTATGGCGAAAATACCAATGCCAGAGATTATCCTATCCTTTATTACTATCTTGGATTCTTTAACGACGAACTCAAACGCAAAGAAGAAGCAGCAGCATACTTTAAAAAAGCAGCAACCTGCAGTCCGGATTATGTTTTTCCCTTCAGAGTTGAAACGGAGAGCGTGCTGAAACTTGCCTTAGAATATAATCCTTCTGATTGGAAAGCTCACTACTATCTTGGAAATCTTCTTGTGGCTAAGCTGAGATGGGAGGAAGGATTAGAGCACTTTAAAAATGCAGCAGAATTATCGCCTGAGTTTCCGGTGATCTACAGAAATCTTGGAGAGATTTACTGGAAGAAGTTTAAAGATTATGAGAGGGCCCGAGAGATGTATGAGAAGGCAGTGTCCTTTGCTCCTTATGATTATCGTCTTTATTTGGCTCTTGATGAATTATACGCTTTAACCAGGGAACACTCTGCAAGAGCGAAACTTTATAGAGAAGCTCCTCGTACTGTAAAAAAGAACTTCAACTACGTGCTCAAAAGAGCGCAATATTATGTAGACACAGGGCAATACGCAAAAGCATTTAAAATATTGAAGAGCAATACTTTTCTTCCATGGGAGGGCTGGACAGGTGCAAGGGAGGTATTCGTGCTTGCTCACCTGGGAAGAGCTTATTCTTATATGACGAACGGAAAATACAAAAAAGCAATAAATGACTTTTTCGAGGCTATGCAGTATCCAGAGAATCTGGGCACAGGAAGACCTCTACATCCTTTATTCACAAGAGAATATTACTTTATAGGATTATGCTATGAGAAGCTGGGGAATAAGCAGAGGGCAGAAAAATATATCAGTAAAGTCAAAGTAGAAACAACAGAAGTTCCCACAGTCCATTCATATTATAAGGCTCTCTCATTGCGAAAACTTGGAGAGGTTAATGAAGCAGAGAGGCTTTTGAATGAGATGAAATTAAAGAGTGAAAGTCTGATAGAGCACAGCAGGAGAATAAAGCCCCAATATTATCTTTGGGCTTCAATGGCGTGTGATGCCCTTGGAGAAAAAATTCGAGCTAGAGAATACATGAGAAAAGCCGTAGAAATAGACCCATCCTATAGATGGGCAGCCCTTTTTGCCTCTGAAATCAAACTTTTGGAATAGATTTTATTTAGCATTTGACATCGCTTTTTCTTTTGTATAAATTATCCAAGAGCCAAGCGGAGGAAAGCAAAAATTTCTTTCCCTCATAGTCGAAAGAATAGAGCCTGGATGAGGATAAAGTAGAAAAAAACCAATATGAATACATTAAAAATTGACAGTGATTTCGCTGAGTTAGACAGGATGAGAGCTTTTTTAAAGAAAAATTTTGAAGGATTGAGTGTTTCAGATAAGGATTACTTTAAAATAGAACTCGCGCTCCTGGAAATATGTGTAAACATTATCAGGTATGCCTACCCCAATGATAAAGGTGAGATCTTCCTTAAGATCTGGCAGAGCGATGGAAAGATGTTTCTGGAAATAAGGGATTGGGGTGTTCCGTTTGATCCTAGAGGATTAGAGGAGCCTGATATCCAGGAGATCATCAAGAGCGAGAAAAAAGGTGGACTGGGAGTTTTCCTTTCCCGCAAGCTTATGGATGGATTTGATTACAAGCGGGAGAAAGATCAGAACGTTCTTACAATTTATAAAACAATTAAAGAAGCGCAGGCCTCATTCTAATCGTATAAGACTTTATCCTCCCCCATTTTCTTGATACGATCCTCAACCCACTTAACTATCAGGTCTTTCCGAACAAGCACTGCCTCGATTTCTTTATCTTTCAGGTATTCTCCGACGACACCTTTAATCACTTCTGCATTCAGAGACTTTATTTTCTCATAAAGAGCACGGGGAAGTTGCTTCATTATAAATGTCGGGCCTTCTTTATTTTTCTCGTCATAGATGAGTTTTTTGGTAAATTTTTTGG
>SOIV01000233.1 GCA_004377005.1 Candidatus Aminicenantota bacterium
AAAACTTCGTTTATTTCCTCGACAAAAATAAACTGCATATCTTTTTTAGCCTTTCTTGGTATATCGACCAAATCCTTTTTATTCGCTGCGGGCAAAATCATTGTCTTCACTCCTGCCCGCTGCGCAGCCAAAATCTTTTCTTTAACACCTCCTACTGGAAGCACATTGCCCCTTAGAGTAATCTCTCCTGTCATGGCGACATCCCACTTAACCTTCTGATCAGTGCAGACCGAAATGAGGGAGGTGACAATAGTAACTCCAGCCGAAGGACCATCTTTGGGTATTGCCCCCTCAGGAATGTGAATATGAAAATCGCTTTGAGTAAAAACATGACTTTTAATGCCCAATTCTTCAGCGTGAGCCTTGGCATAACTCAAGCCTGCTTGACCCGACTCTTTCATCACATCACCTAACGATCCTGTAAGCGACAAGCCCCCTTTTCCCTTCATTTTAATAGTCTCTACAAAGAGAATCTCTCCTCCCGTGGCAGTCCAGGCCAAGCCTGTAGCCACTCCAACTTGATCCTTTTTCAGAAGCTCGTCTCTAAATACTTTTGAAGGACCAAGGTAGCTCTCAAGACCCGTAGAAGAGATTTTGGTCAGCTTCTTCTTTCCTTCAGCGACTTTTCGGGCTACCTTGCGGCAAACTGAGGCAATTTCCCTCTCAAGGTTTCTTACTCCTGCTTCTCTTGTATAGAGAGAAATAATTTTTTTAATGGCTCCTGGGGTAAAAGAAATCAAACTCTCGTCGAGCGCATTTTCCTCTATCTGCTTTGGCACTAGGTGGCGAAAAGCAATCTGCAATTTTTCTTCCTCTGTATAGCCTGGAAGACGGAGAATCTCCATCCTGTCGCGGAACGCAGGCTGGATTGGATCAAGAAAATTGGCTGTGGTGATGAACATCACCTTGGAAAGGTCAAAAGGAACGCCCAGATAGTGGTCTCGAAAAGAATTATTTTGCTCGGGGTCCAGGACCTCAAGAAGAGCGGAGGAAGGATCTCCCCTGAAATCAGCGCCGATTTTGTCAACTTCATCCATCATGAACACAGGATTATTCGAGCCAACTCGTCTCAATCCCTGAATGATCTTTCCGGGTAAAGCACCGACATATGTCCTTCTGTGCCCTCTAATCTCTGCTTCGTCCCTGACTCCGCCGAGAGAAATGCGGATAAATTCTCTTCCCAGAGCCCTGGCTATGGACCGGCCGAGAGAAGTCTTTCCCACCCCGGGAGGACCGACAAAACAAAGAATAGGACCTTTTGTCTTTTTGGAAAGTTTCCTCACACCCAAATATTCAAGGATCCTCTCTTTAAGCTTGTCGAGCCCATAATGGTCTTCATCCAAAATTACCTTCGCCGATTTGAGCTCTAAATTATCAACCGTGCTTTTGTTCCAGGGAAGAGCAAACATCCAATCCAGATAATTGCGGACAACAGCCGTTTCGGCTGACTCAGGATGCATCTGCGAGAGACGTTTGATTTGCTTTTCCAGTTCTTCCTTGACTTCCTGCGAGACTTTTAACGTTTTCAATGTGTCCTGATAGCTTTTGATCTCATCCTGAATCTCACTCCCCTCTCCCAGCTCTTTCTGGATTGCCTTCATCTGCTGCCTCAGGAAATATTGCTTCTGGAGCTTGTCCATCTCCCCTTTAGCCTCGCTGCTGATTTTAGACTGGACATCCAGAAGCTCAAGCTCTCTGGTTAAGAGCTCATAAACTTTCTTAAGCCTTGTGGCAGGATCAACTATCTCTAAAATGCGCTGAGCTTCATTAACCTTTAGCTCCAAGTTGGCCGCAGTCAGGTCAGCTAACCTGCCTGGCTCCTCTATATTAGAGGCAAGGATCATAACCTCAGGAGGAATATCTTTTCCTAAGGAAGAAGCCTTCTCCAGCCCGCTACGAGCATTCCGCACCAATGCTTCGATTTCAATAGATTTCGCCGCTTCCTCTGGCTCATTAATCACTTCTACCCCGGCCGAATAATAAGGCTTATCATCATCTAAACCCGTTATTTTTGCCCGGACAAGACCCTGAGCTAAAATTCTCACCCTTGCATCCGGGAGCTTCAGCATCCTCATGATCAAAGCCACAGTGCCCACTTCATAGATATCTTCCCTTTTCGGCTCTTCAGTTTCCACGTGCTTTTGAGTCAGGAGAAGAATCATCCGGTGTGAGGCAAGCGAATGATCAATTGCCTTCTTTGATTTATCCCTTCCAACAAATAAGGGAATAACCATATAGGGAAAAACTACGATATCCCTCAGCATTAGAATTGGTAACTTCTTTGGGATCTGAATTTTCTTATCTTTAATGTCCGAAATATCTTCAATATGATCTTTGTTGTTCCTATTCTTTTCAGCCATAATTTTCCTCCGGGCTTATTCCTCCGTCTTCTGGATTTTCATAAAAAATACCTATATTTACCAAGAAAAAACCTCCCTCTCTGTATTATCTGTATCTTCCTCTGCAATTACTATTCTCGAGGAAGCTTGCGCGCTTGCTATCTCTCCTGCAATCTACTTTTCTTTTAAAATAGCTTCTAATTCTTCTTTGAACTCTAAAACATCCTTGAATTCCCGGTGGACTGAAGCAAACCGGACATAGGCAACTTTATCCAGCGCCTTGAGCCTCTTCATCACAAACTGTCCGATCTTCGAAGCTTTCATTTCCTTTTCTGGTCCTCCCTGCAGTTTGCTTTCGATTTCTTCGACGATTTCTTCCAGCTTTTGTAAAGGAATAGGTCTTTTCTCGCACGCTTTCAGTAAACCCTTCAGGAGCTTTTGGCTCTCAAAGGGCTGTCTTTTTCCATCTTTTTTTATAACCATGTAGGGAATTTCTTCGATTCTCTCATATGTGGTAAATCTTTTCTTACAGGAAAGACACTCTCTTCGCCGGCGTATCGACAGGCCATTTTTGCTTTCCCGGGAATCAATGACCTTACTCTCTGGATGATTACAAAAGGGGCACTTCATTATTTAGCATCTTCTCCCAATTTTTTTAACTGAAACAGCGATATACCCTCTTTCCATAATATAGCATATCCTATCAAGCAAGTCACCACAAGCTGGATAGCATGAATAACGATCGTCATACCCACAGCCTGGCTCTTGTCAATAAGGAGGAACGAAGTCATCCCGACCATGCTGAAATAATGGAATCCTCCCGCCATGCCAGGCGTAGGAATAGATGCTCCTACCATTGTCAAAAACACGTAAGGAATAAGGAAAAAGTAAGGAACTGAAACATCATAAGCGAAAAAGAAAATCCAATAATAAAAAATAATGCCCAGCCAGACGACAAAGGATAAAAATATGTACACAAGTGAATTTCCGATAGAATGAAAAAATTTCAATCCCTGAGTAAACTCCTCGAAAACTTCAAGGACTTTATGGGAGATTGTATGAGGAAAAGGTTTCAGGAAAAAAGTAATTATTGAGAGAGCCTTTTCTCTGAAAAAATAAAGACAAAGAACCACAACAAGAGCAAAAAGAGCAACAGCAACCCCTATTATCCCCCACAGCTGAAGATGTGAATACGCCTCCTCTCTCGCCCGAAAATAGGAAGGATAAAGAGGTTTAGAAAGAATAAAAAGCCCCAGCAAAAAACACATTATAATTATATCAAAAGTTCTCTCCACTACGATTGTACCCATAACATATCCTTTACTCATTTTTTCCTTTTTGGCTAGGTATAAAGGCCTGACCAGTTCTCCCAATCTTCCTGGAAAAACAAAAGATACCGTAAAACCGACGGCATATGAAGAAAACCGATTTGAAAATTTAACATTTTTTTTCTCGTGCTTAAGGAGGTAATTCCATCTGATAGCACGGGTCACAAAATGGATTGGAGTGATGAGTATAAGGATAATAAAAACTTTAAGATCGACAGTTGTTAAGGAGCCTAAAACTTCATTCCATTCAACTTTTCGGAAGAAAAAATATAGTAAGACAAAAGAAAGCAGGAATAAGAAAGAAAAACGAATGACGTTTTTTCTCATTATGAATCGTCCATATTA
>SOIV01000154.1 GCA_004377005.1 Candidatus Aminicenantota bacterium
CTTATGCTTATCTTCATGGGATGTTCGGGTACATGAATGATCAGCAACTGGCCATAGCTGAATCAACTGTCGGGTGCCGCAATAAGATGAAAAATTCGACTCCCTCTGCCAAAATTGACCTGTCAATGCTGACCCTTCTTGCCGTGGAGAGATGCAGGACAGCGCGCGAGGCTATAAGGTTCATGGGAAAAATAACAGAAAAGCATGGATACGGATTTCACGACGATGGAGAGATGCTTGCAGTAGCTGATCCGAACGAAGCCTGGATTTTTGAGATCATGCCTGTCGGGCCGTTGTGGACCCCGAAAAGCGGTAAGCCGGGCTCAATATGGTGCGCCCAGAGAGTGCCTGATGACCACGTCAGTGTCTGCCCGAATGAATCCAGGATAGGAGAAATCAACCTCAAGAACCCGGATTACTTCATGGCTTCCCCGAATGTTATCTCTTATGCCGTTGAGAACGGCTACTATGACCCAAAGAGTGGTGAACCCTTTAACTGGAAAAAAGCTTACTCTCCGAGTGAGTATAGCGCGACCAGCTCAAGAGGAACACGTGTCCGTCTCTGGCGATTTTTTGATATTGTAGCTCCTTCCCATAAAATCAGCCCGGACACACCTAACATGGAGCTTCCCTTCTCGGTAAAGCCAGATAATAAACTTTCGGTACAGGATGTGATGAACATCACCCGGGACAAGTGCCAGGGTACACCGTTTGACCCGGTTAGAGGTCTTCAAGGCGGACCATTCAAGAACCCGAACTACCTTCCCCGACCTTTTAAGCTTGATGATCTGACCTATAATACCACCCGATTCATAAGTGTGAACAGAGCAGAATACGTAACCGTTACCCAGTGCAGGGACTGGTTGCCGAATCTTATCGGAGGGATAGTATGGCTGGCATTCGGCGCTCAGGACACATCCTGTTTTATGCCTCTTTATGCCGGCATTACCAAAATCCCGGAGTCATTTAAGATCGGAGACCACTGGAAATTCGACAGAAAATCTGCGCGCTGGGCATTTGATTATGTGGATTTTCATGCGCAGGTGGTCTACTCGCATGCCATCAAAGATGTAAGAAGGGCTCAAGAAAAGTGGGAAGGGAGCGCATTGGCTAAGATACCCACAATCGATAAATTCGCTCATGAACTCTACAAGAAGGACCCAACCGAGGCAATAGAATTTTTAACCGACTACTGTCTAAATAACGCGAACAGAGTTATCGATGCCTGGTGGGAGCTTGGCGACCAATTGCTCGTCAAATACAATCACTTATGGCTTTATGACGTTGAAACAAGAAAAACGAAACGATTGGAGTATCCTGAATGGTGGCTTAGGGAACTTGTCAAGTATGATAAGCTGGAGCCACAGGAACCGCCTAAAAAGAAGGAAGACAAGTAATTTTGTGCTATGAGGTTTGCGCTTTGCCATCAAAAACGAACTCATAGCTACAACAATGAACGGATACAAACGCATTAAATACATAAAAGGAGATGGTGTTTCAAATGAAAAAATTAAAGATATTAGGTTTAACTTTGCCCCTCTCTTTTATTCTTTTTCTCGGTCTAACGATGCCTGGTTTTGCAGAGACAGAAATCCCCAAAGCTAAATTGCCTGTACTAACAACTTCTGCCGGTCAAAGCCCAGATGTCACAACGGTTAACATCGTTCTCGAAGAGGCAGGAATAAAATACGATTACTGCGATGTGCCTAATGTTGAAATTGTGGATGCGGGAGTAGGCCTTGCAGGAAAAGAATCCGGCCCTGGCTTTCATGTTGAGATTTATACCGATATGGAAAAGTTCCCTGAAGGCACTCCTTATAAAACAGTGATTATAGCTATCGGGGCCAGCTTGAAAGGTATGGGAGCATCAGGTCTCACTGTAGAAAACGAAGTAAGCCGGTTGAAAAAGATCATTGATAATTGTAAGAAAAAAAAGATCTTCATCATTGCCGTACATGTTGGAGGTACTTCAAAAAGAGGTGCTCCGGGCAGCGACAACGAAAGGATGATCGATGCCGTAGCTCCCTCCGCAGACTATCTTATAGTAACCGGAGATGGGAACAAGGACGGACGGTTTGATACCATAGCTAAAGACAAAGGAATCCCTCTGACTCAGATCGAGTATGCTCTTGACCTGGTCGACATTTTCAAACAGGTGTTTAAATAAAATTTGTAAAATTCGGGGTCAGACCTTTCAAACTTTTATTATTTGTCGAGTTTGATTTACCTTCACGGTGGAGCTATCCAGGGGTATTACTTATTCTTGGATAACGATTTCGTATCCTTCGCGAATAGGCGGTTCTCTGTATAAGTGCATGGTCTTGACTAGCTGTTCCTGGTAGTAATGACTCTTTTCGTTAGCAATGGCGTCCTCCTCACTATCCCACAGGACGATGGCAACAGCTTTGCCTGTTTTGCGGTCTATCATGAAATAGAATCCATGATAGCCTTTCTGTGATTTAGCCATCGGGACAATACTCTCCTTAATTATCTTTATGGCTTTATCTAACCCGTCTATCTTGAAGTGGAATGTGGTTTGCCTGGTAAACATTGCTTATCCCTCCTATCTTATCTATGATTACTCAAGGCGCTATTCCTTGGCACCTATTGTATTAAGTTTGCTTTTTCTTTCCCTTCATATTTGAAGCTTTTTGTCTTCGCTCTGGCTTATGATTTCAGAAAACAAAAGGTCCTGCATATCCTGTTATTCCCTCTGCGTAAGTGGCAAAAGAATAACAATTACTTTGAAAATAGTCAAATGTGTTTTCATTGTTCACTGGCGATGCTTGCATCATGGAAAATTAACGTTGACTTTTCTTCTTCTTAATTGAAAATTAGCCAAGAAACAACAATTCAAATAAGGCAAAACGCTCCAGCTTAAAATTTCATCAAGAAAGGATAGGTTTGTTGACAGCCGGCACGCTTTTATGTTTCTATGTTTTAGAATCTTTTCTGTATAAAATTTTGACTTCTTTAGATTATGGAGGAAGGACGGAAACCGAATCGCCAGGGTTGGTCTGGTCGAAATGTAGCTATTTATTCATAAGATTGTCAGGGAATTTAATATATAGGAGAAAATCTAATGCGACATATTCGAGCAAAACAATACGAGAATCCTCCTGCTTATATTACGGCTAAAATCTCACCTATAGATCCTATTCCGGAAGATTCTTTAATCTGTGATTATGGCATCGACACTTTATCCGAGGGAGCATCTTCAGATCTACATTACCATGATTGTGATGAATGGTGGATCATCATCAGCGGCCGTGCCCTCGTTACTGGTTCATTTGATCCTTTCGAGGCAGGTCCAGGTGATATGGTGTTTACTTCAATGGGAGAAACCCACAGGATAGAAGCCCTCAGCCTGGTGACTATCGCCTGGTTTGAAGGTCCTCTTAGGGGCCGAAAACGCAAAGGGCATCTCCACCTTGATACCGAAGAGATAGAAAAATTGTATTAGATGTTATCCTTAAGAATGTGAAAGGCGCTTGTTCTAGCTCTCAAGGCACTACGTTTACGATAATTTCATAGCCAGCTTGTTTTCCAATCTTAAGGAGCTCTACGGCAGAGGAAGGAATCATCATGTTGAACAGGAAAAAGGTTAAAATGGCAGCCATGAGAAAGATTTCCATTTTTGTTATTAATTTCATTTTTTAACCTCATTCTCTGCTCTCCACTTCAATATATATATACGAAAAAAATATGGAAAAAGTTGCTTTCTTGGCGTGGAACCATATCTGTATTTACTCCCCCCAAAAAACTTAAATTAAACCCATACAAACAAAATAAAACCCTGAAGATAAATCAATCGCTACAAAATAAGCGGTGGACTTGATGAATCAAGCCCCTACAAACAAAACATACTCCTACAGGTTAATTAAATTCAATAAATAATAAAAGTTATAGTAGTCTGACAGCTTGCAAAAATAATAAAAGTTTGAAAAGTCTGACCCCATGAAACCATGAAACAAGTTGGTATGTACAAAATCAGAAATGAAATGAATATGTGTTTGGAAATGTACTATTTAGACTCTAAAAGTGCTATAAATTAAGATAATCAATTCTGAGCTTTTAATCATTTAACTTTTGACATCAAATTATTCCTTTGCTAAAGTATGGATTTAATTAATCAAATGCCTGCATAAGACTTTTTTATGGTCGTCGTGGGAGCGGAGTGCTATGGCAGACAGAAAAACAAATTTCTACCCCCTGATCGGGAAAAGGAAGGAATTCATGCACAAGAATAGGAATCTTATTTCACTTTTTCTTTTAATAGCGCTATTGGCCACACCTGTTTTAGCCCAGCGCAAAATAACAACACCCAAGAAACACTTTGGGTTTACTCCAGGAGACGATTACTACCTGGCCAACTACACTCAATTCATGGCTTACTTGAAAAAACTTTCCCTGGAATCCAAGCGGCTGTCTCTTGCCGGAATCGGGATAACAGCTGAAGAACACCCGATGTATATGGCCATTATCACTTCTCCAGAGAATCAGAGGAAAATCAATCGTTATAAAGATATCTCAAAGAGACTGGCATTGGCTGAAGGACTCACTGATAGCGAGGCTCGAGAACTAGCTTCTGAAGGACGGGCGGTAGTCTGGATTGATGGAGGCTTACACGGCACTGAAGTATTGGGAGCTCAGCAGTTAATAGAGCTTGTCTATCAAATGGCGAGCCAAAATGATCCTGAGACGCTGAGAATCCTGAATGATGTCATTTTGCTGGTCGTCTGCTCAAATCCAGATGGAATGGAGTTGGTTTCGGACTGGTATATGCGGGAAAAGGAACCAACCAAGAGGTCTATGAGGGGACTTCCCCGCCTGTATCAGAAGTACATCGGCCACGATAATAATCGTGACTTTTACATGGTCACACAACCTGAGACTGAAGCTGTAAACCGGGTGTTGTACCGCGAGTGGTTTCCTCAAATCGTTTACAACCAGCATCAATCTGGTCCTGCAGGAACAGTTTTATTTGCTCCTCCGTTCCGCGATCCGTTCAACTACCATTATGATCCCCTTGTTCCTTTGGGAATCGAGCTCGTCGGAGCTGCCATGCACGGCCGTTTCGTTGCTGAAGGCAAAGCAGGGACTACAATGAGATCAGGAGCAAGATATTCGACCTGGTGGAACGGCGGACTGCGAACCACTACTTACTATCACAACATGATCGGCATTCTAACAGAAACTATCGGGAGCCCCACGCCGATGGAGATTCCGTTTCTTCCCCAAAAACAACTCCCTAAAAATGATCTTCCTGCTCCGATTGCTCCGCAGAAGTGGCATTTCCGCCAGTCAATTGAGTACTCGATTACAGCTGACAGGGCAATTCTCGACCTGGCTTCCAAACACCGCGAGGATTTCCTGTTCAACATCTATCTTATGGGAAAAAACTCCATTGAACGGGGAAGCCGCGACCACTGGACGATCCATCCACAACGGATTGCTGCCGTCGAGGAGGCAATCAAAAAAGATAAAGCGCAGCGAGTAGGTTCTGGCCGAAACCGAGGCTACCCACGCAAATATTATGAGATGCTCTTTGACCCGGTTGAGCGTGATCCTCGAGCGTACATTCTTCCCTCCGATCAGCCCGACTTTTTAACTGCGACCAAATTTGTGAATGCTCTCATCAAGAATGGAGTAACTGTTCTTCGAGCAGATGATTCCTTCAAGGTAGGCGATAAGTCCTATGCTTCTGGTTCTTATATCGTCAAGGCTGCTCAAGCCTTCCGTCCTCACATCCTCTCCATGTTCGAACCTCAAGATCATCCAGATGACATCCCGTATCCAGGTGGAGCGCCTATCCCCCCTTATGATAATGCGGGCTGGACTTTGGCTTATCAAATGGGAGTGGAATTCGACCGGATTTTTGAAAGTGTCGAAGGTCCCTTCGAAAAAATAGAGGACCTTGTCCAGCGCCCTGCTGGAAGGGTTAGACATAGCAAGCATACTGTTGGCTTCCTCTTAGACCACCGAGTCAATGATGCCTTCATTGCCATCAACCGCCTCCTTCGAAGAAAGCAAGATGTGTACTGGTTAAAAGAGGCTTTTCAGGTTGATGAAAAGACATACCCTGCTGGCACGATTTACATCCCAGCCAAGTCAGCCACTTTGCGCCGACTCGAGAACATGGCCAAGGAGATTGGATTAAATTTTGAGGGGATAGACTCTAAGCCCTCAGGCGAAGCTTTCCGCCTAAGACCACTACGCATTGGATTGTGGGATCAATATGGAGGGTCAATGCCTTCCGGCTGGGTACGGTGGTTACTAGAGCAGTTTGAGTTCCCGTTTAAAGTAGTCTACCCTGCTACCCTTGATGCTGGCAACTTGAATAAAAAATACGATGTACTAATCTTCGTTAGAGGTGCTATTCCCCTCAGCGACCGTCCTAGCGAGACTCGCTTTCGTTCCTCTCCTCAGCCTAAACCAGAAAGCATTCCTTCCGAATTCCGCAAACGACTTGGCAAAGTAACCGTGGCTAAAACGGTTCCAAAATTGCTTGAATTCATGAAAAATGGTGGCACTCTGCTTGCGATAAGCAGCTCCACAAGCATCGGATACCACGCCGGTCTACCTATTACCAATGCTCTGGTTGAAAAGCTTCAGGATGGGAAGGAAAAACCCATGCCCAAGGAAAAATATTTCGTACCTGGCTCAATTCTTCAAGTAAGCGTCGATAACACCAATCCTCTGGCTTACGGCTTACCCGAGAAATTAGATGTATCTTTCAATAACAGCCCCGTATTCAGGATAAAACCAGAAGCCCCTCAGGAAGGAGTGCGCTCAGTAGCCTGGTTTGATAACGAGAATCCTCTGCGAAGTGGCTGGGCTTGGGGAAAGCATTACCTGCATGGAGGCATTGCGATTATTGAGGCCGATGTGGGTCAAGGTAAGCTTTTCTTGTACGGACCAGAGATAACCCGCCGGGCCCAACCCCATGGAACCTTTAAATTCCTGTTTAACGGAATTTACTATGGAGGATCAACTACAGTAGAGCTCGAATAGCCCAATTCTTAAAAAGTGTTTTAGTATCCTTTTGCCAGTCCAATCCCGCGTATATCGGCAGCTCCTAAAAAACGCACAGGTTTCCCTTCAGTATCATACTCAATCGTTAAGCCGTGGGCGTTACCCAACCCTCTGACTTCTCGGATGTTATGTCCCTTTTCTTTTAGAGCATTCTGTATCGAGGCTGCTATTCTATTTTCTACAAGAATTAAGTCGGGTTCCGCAAAACTGATGCGTGGCGCTGCGATCGCCTGATGAATATCCATCTTGAAATCGACCATATTCATGACCATTTGAGGAACGGTCTGGCCTATTGTATGACCGCCCGGTGTTCCGAGAGCAATCCAGGGTTTACCGTTCTTAAAAACAATTGTCGGACAGTCGCCGGAAAGTTTCCGGTGGCCGGCATGGGCATCCATAGGATTCCCCTTAGGTTCGAACGTGCAGTAGGCAAGCGAATTATTAAGCCAGATACCAGTGCCTTCCACCATTATACGACAGCCAAATGAATTGCCCAGCGTCTGGGTTGCGCTGACTATGTTCCCCCATTTATCAGCCACAACAAAATGAGTCGTGTTTCTTCCCTGCTTGACCACAACTTTGGGTGAGCTAAACGGCTTTGCTTCCTTAGGATCAATCTTGCCCACAACCTCTTTCCAATATTCTTTAGAAAGTAGCTTCTCCAGGGGCGGAGGATTTATTTCCGGATCTCCGGCATGGGCGAGACGACACCAAAAAGCATGCTTGGTGGCTTCGGCAAAACAGTGAAGATAATCTGTCGTATTGTGTCCGATGCGGGCATTATCGAAGCGGCTCATTAAGCCTAACCGAATTAGAGAGGGAAATGCCGTAGAAGGCGGCGAGGCGGTCGCCACCGTGTACCCCCGGTAACTAATGCTGATCGGCTCCCACCATTCAGCACGGTCAGCAACGAGATCATCGAGCGTCAAAAATCCACCGCTCTCCCGCATGGCTTTATCTATTATCTTTCCGAGTTTGCCGCCGTAGACAGCTTTAGCCCCCTGTTCAGCTATCTCTTGAAGCGATTGAGCAAGGTCTTTCTGGACGAGGATATCTCCCTTTCCCAGCGGTTTGCCCTCTTTACCGTAAACTTCTTGGCCATACTTGTTGAATTCGGAAAATGCATGTTTAATAGTCCTGGCAAATCGTTCGTTAATCTCAAATCCTTGTTCAGCCGCTTTTATAGCGCTTTTTAAAAGCTTGGACCACTTAAGATTTCCGTATTCTGAGGACATAGCCCACCAGGCATTAACGTTTCCTGGAGTCGAGACCGCTTTAGAACCTCGCCTATTTTCCTTATAGTTGAGAGTAGGCGGTCGGAAAGCATCTGAATCGACATCAATAGGGATTTTCCCGCTCGAATCAAGAAAACGAGCTTTGCCTGTTTTGGCATCGTAGACAAGAATTGTTCCGTAGCCGCCGATTCCAGAATTCATCGGTTCAACGACGTTCAATGTGGCGGCGATGGCAACCGCGGCATCAAAAGCATTACCACCAGCTTTAAGAATATCCAGTCCAGCCTTTGTAGCAAGCGGGTGAGCGGTGCTGACCATACCGTTTGTACCAGCTGCCGGATTCAGGCTGTCTTCTGGACTCTGTGTTTCTCGTCCAGGATGCCGTGCTTCCTGGGAGCTCTTAAAAGAAAAAAATACAAACAATACAATTAATGATATTAATAACTGCTTTCCTGACATGTTATCCTCTTCCTATTAATCAATAACTTTTTTCTTTTCTTCCTTCTTGGGCTCTTTTTCATCTTTCTTTTCACTAACATGAGTCAGGTTCACATGATCTGCGAAGAAATAGAGATACCTTCGGTCAAAAGGATACACTAAAACAATAGGATTGCAGATGAATCAGTACAGAGAACTACTTTTGCGGCAAGAAAATAATGAAGGGCTACCCCTTCAAACCCTAAATCCGGAGACCTTGCTCTTTTGCTATTACTCAGGCTTAACGACGTTCTTGGCTACGGGTCCTCGGTCGCTCTCTTCCACGTCAAAACTTACTTCTTCGCCTTCAGCGAGGGTTTTGAAGCCTGGCATGGTGATTGAGGAAAAGTGAACAAATATGTCCCGTCCTTCTTCCTCTTTAATGAAGCCGTATCCCTTTTTGTCGTTGAACCACTTTACGATCCCTTTTGGCAAAGCGTCGACCTCCTTTTAATAATTTTCTCTTATGGTCCCAAGCCTTAGGTCGCGGCTCTGTCACAGGGGAAAATCCTTTAGAGCAAAGCCGACCCCCGATAAAGCAGGGCCATTTCTTATGTCGAAATACAATTTATAAATTAAAAATAAAATTTATTCAAGGAAAAAATAACCTTTTATTTATGCTTTTAAATGCCAATTTCGCCTATTTTCTACCATTTTAAGCCTGTTTAAAGGAGAAGATAAGGGTGCTTGTTCCGATGTAAGCCCACGTATTATTTTTAAGCACTCGAATATGTCTGATCATAGGAAGCGTCTCTAAATCCGTTATAACTGATTGGAAACGAGGATATTTCCAATAACCTTCTCTATAACGGAACTGGAGATACTTACTTTACTATCTACTTTTTTGACAAAAGCTATTAATTAAATATACTTGTAGCTGATTTAAGCCTTATGGAAGAGAATACATCCAAAAGAATGCTTTTAATAATGGAAAAAAATATAAGATCTGCCTATAATGGGCATCTTGCCGCCAGAGAGAATTCATATTAGATATCGAAATTATTGATGAAACGACTTTGCTTGATAATTTCTTAGATTATTTATAAACGTAAAAGAAAAAAGGAAGAGGAGAAATTTTTCGCATGAGAAGCTTAAGGTCTGGTATTGAATTTATAGTGGCAATTCCTTCCTACATGGAGGCGGATACCATATCCTTTGTTACAAAGCAGGTCGATCTCGGGCTCACAAAATACTATGGCAATCTCAAGTCAATTATTCTTAACGTTGACAACAATAGCGAAGACGACACAAAGGGAGCATTTCTTTCTACGGATACCAAAAATCCAAAGCACTACATTACGACTCCTGAAGGAGTGAAAGGTAAAGGAAATAACTTCCTTAATTTTTTAAAGTTTGCGAAAAGTCATGCTGCTACTCTAAAGGCAGCTTTAACTGTTGATGCTGATCTGCGTTCGATTACTCCTGAGTGGGTAAAGTACCTGGGTGAGCCAATTCTTAAGGGATATGATTACACTTTGCCCCTGTATTCCCGGCATCAATTCGATGGAACGATAACCAATCATATCTGCTATCCGCTGTTCTATGGTTTATTGGGTGAGCATTTGCGACAGCCTATTGGTGGTGAGTTTAGCTTTTCCCCTGCACTTATGAATCACTGGTTGAAGCAAAAATGGGATCCTCAGGCAAGACAGTATGGTGTTGATGTCTTTATGGCACTCCACGCCATTTTCGGCAACTTCAAGATTTGCGAAACAGGCCTTGGGGCAAAAATACACAAGGCCAGCGCGCCAAAACTCGGACCTATGTTCACTCAAGTGATTACAACATTATTCGATCTCCTTCTCTCCAGAGAGTCATCCTGGATGAGTATTCCAGTGATAAAGCCTAAGCCTAAAAAAAGATTTGGCCTTCAAGAGCTCGGTCTGCCGCAGGAATTGAAGATCGACATGAGAGAGCTAAAAGATAAATTGAGGAAAGAATACTATCCAAGAGAAAAACTTCTCAAAAGAATTCTAAGTGATTATGCCAGTTCAAACCTGGCAATAATGTTTGAACACGATGTTTACAACATTGACATTCTGATGTGGACCCAGCTGGTTTATCAGCTGCTCTTTTCTTACAGGAATGGCTCTCCAAAAGCCAGGAAAGATATTGTAGAAGCCCTTAAGCCGCTCTATTTCACACGCTCAGTGACTTTTGATTACATAACGTGGCGTTACACTCCAAAGTATGTTGAAGAAGCATTACTCGAACAGGCCAAGGCCTTTGCAGCTCAAAAACCCTATTATTCAGGACTGCATGTGAACGAAGCAAAAAAGAAGGCAGCAAAGTAGAAAGTATGTCTATTAATAAAATGCTCGCTTGACTTCAAGTTTTCATTTGCTATAAACTATACAAGAAATTTTTGTATTTAAACTCGAGAAGGGAATTTTCATTGTCCTGAAGGAGAGTGCCAAATGCTATGGTGGGTTTTAATCCTGCTTGTTTTGGTAATCTTATCCTACTTGTCACAATTAGGTATCCTTTTTACTATGCAAATAGAGTCCCCATACTTGGTTGCTACAATTATAAACGTTATGATTCTGGGTTGTATCGTTGGAGTGGTTATTAGAATTCTAAAAAGGATCAAGAGAAAAGAAAAAGAAGCACTCGTCCTAAAGGTAAAAGAACTCGAGGAAAAACTAAAGGCTAAAGAAGAAGAAAAAAGCAGTTAACCTGTTAAATATACGAGCACATATAACAAAACTTCAGAAGCCGATATCTACTAACGTCTCCTGTGACGCTATTTTTTCTAATCCCATAAAAAGCGGTTGCAACCATTTTTTCCTCTTAAAAACATTGAATATTCCAGAAGGTTCTGGCATTAGATGAAGTTGTATTTTTAAAAATCTAATGAAAATGAACAAAATAAATGATTTAAGGGTCATTGATTTTCATGTCCACATCGGCCTCAAAGAGCACTGGTATGAATGGATCCACGATTACCAAAAGGAAGCTCATTCAGAGTATTACGAACGCTATGAGGAGATGATTGACCCGGAGAGGTTTGCTGCCTACCTCAAAAGCCATCAAATAGAAAGGGCCGTGATCTTGCCTGAAATAAGCCCTCTTACTACCGGTGTTGTCTCTAATGAATATGTCATGGATTTTTGCCAGGGTAATGATATTTTCCTTCCTTTTTGCACTGTTAATCCTTCCCTGGTCAGTCAGCCAGCCCCAGAGTTTAGAAAATATATTAAAATGGGCGCAAAAGGAATAAAACTTTATCCTTCTTACAACCACTTCTATCCAAACGAAAGCTGCATCTATCCTCTTTATGAAATAGCTCAAGAACATAAACTTCCGATTCTCATCCATACAGGTTCTTCTGTGTTTAAAGGTTCAAAAATAAAATATGCTGATCCTATCTATTTGGATGATGTAGCTTCAGATTTTCCTGATCTCCCCTTACTCATGGCTCACAGCGGGAGAGGTCTATGGTATGAAAAAGCATTTTTTCTCTCTCGGCTTCATCCGAATCTTTATCTGGAAATTTCAGGATTACCCCCTAAAAATCTGCTGAATTATTTTCCCGACATGGAGAAAGAGATCGATAAATTTGTCTACGGATCTGATTGGCCAGGAATAAAGACGATTAACAGCAACATTGAAGCTATAAAAAAACTCCCCCTGGCTGAAAAGTCTATAAGAAAGATCCTCTACGAAAATGCTTCTGGCATTTTAGGATTAAAATAGAGCTTTTCAATACTCTGAATTCACCAGGACTTCTTCTCCGAAGCTTCCGTTGTGGGGCAAAGGTTTGTTTGTAGAATTTACAGCACGCATAATTCTGATGGCAAGGCTTTACCCCAGTTTAAACAGCCTCCCTGTATTGAAATGCTAAGGTAGAGAAGCTTCAACCCAAATGTCTTTTTTTGAGTAGGAAATATAGGCTTCCTTTT